>JAFRNO010000203.1 GCA_017430155.1 Kiritimatiellia bacterium
CGTCAAGGACTCCGCGATGCTGGAGACGATCCTTTCGAAGGGGTTGACGGTGAAGCGTTCGCCGACTTCCTCGGTGACCGGAACCTTCACGTTCCTCTCCATCGCCGACGGTACGCCGTGTACGGCCGCGGACTTCGCGCGGATGGCGAAGGGTCCGGGGCTTGAGCGCGCGACGTTCGGCATCGACAACGGCGCGATCACGATCACCGTCACGGGCTCCACGCAGACATGGGCCGGGATGTCGGGTGTCTCCGCCACATGGAGCGGCGCGAACTGGGATGAGGGTGTGCCTTTCGTGGCCGGCAACGACGCCGAATTCTCTACCTCAAACGCGATCGCCGAGATCGACACCCTGGCGGATGCGTACACCTTGGCCTTCAGTGAGAGCGCCGCCCTGACCGGTGCCGGCTCCCTGATCGCGCCGACCATCTCGGTTGCCGCGAATACTGAAGTCACTATTTCCCCGCAGACCTTGGGGCCGTTGGAGAAGACGGGTGCCGGAACGCTGATGCTTGGCGCGTCGCGTACTTACCCCACCGTGCTTACCGAAGGAACACTCGTGATGACGGGCGGTACCGTGCTTGACTGGTCGAAGTTCACGTTTGGCACGGACCCGCTGAAGCCCGTTGCCCTGCGTCTTGCTTCCGACGCGACGCTTGAGGCGATTACGTCGTTGGCCCTCGGAGGCGCAGAAGGCTGCACGCACGAGTTACGCAAGGATGGCGGTGACTTGACAACCAGTGGCATGACCTTGGCTGCAGGCAAGAACGCGACTGCCAGGTTCTACCACGGCGGCGGTACATACACGATCAAAGGGTATTCCAACTTGGGCAACAACACCAGCAGCGACAGCGCCGAGACGTACTTCGAGATTTCCGGCGGCACGGTGACAAATGCGGCGAACTATCTTTCGATCGGTCGCAGAGGTGGCGCGGGATGCATGAACGTGATGACGGTCAAGTCCGGCGGCACGTTCGGTACTCAAGCCAATCTTGTGGTTGGCTATGAGACGGCGGGAATCCTGAACATCGATGGGGGAACCGTCCTCGTCGGCAACGGTAATGTGTATCTCTGCTATGCTTCCGCATGCGGCACGGGGGAGGACAGCGCGATCAACATCACGCAGGGCGGAACGCTGACGGCCAAGCTCGTGAGGCACGGGTCGTCTAACTCCTCTTATGGAAGTGCGTTGAGTACGCTGAGGTTCGACGGCGGTACGCTGAGGGCAGCGGTGGACACCACGTCGTTCATTCCGGCGCACGCCAACCTGACCGTGACGGTCGACGCGGGCGGCGGCACGATCGACACGGACGGTCATACCGTAACGATTGGAGAGAATCTGGTCGGCGCAGGCGGTATGACGTATGCCGGCGGTGGCAAGGTGACGCTCTCCAAGGCGCCCGCGTATTCCGGCAAGACGACCGTAGAAATGGGTACGCAACTCGTTGTGCCGTCCGCGATCGCGGGCGCGAATCTCATGTTCACGGCGCCTGCCGAGATTGAGGAGGGGATGTACGCCGCAGTGACGATTTCCGGCAGCGGTACGTTCGCGGACAGCGTGCTCAACGACATCACGAAGCCGGAAGGCTTCACCGCGCGCCTGAGCGCGAACAAGAAGACGATCTACTGCGGCGACTCCATCGGCAAGTCGGTCTGGATCGGCGGGACAAGCACGAGCCTGAACGACGGCGAGAACTGGCTGTCGGGCAACGTACCGAACGGCGGCGAAGTGATCATCCGCTGCCTGGCGGCCTCCACGCTCACCAATCCTGCGGGAAGTTCGTTCGCCGCTACGTCCATCATCTTCCTGGAAAGTTCCGCGAAGGTGACGATCGACGGTGCGGGCGCGATTGGCGGCCTGTACTCAATCTCGAACGCCGCGGCGCAGCACCACGTGTTCAACTTGCCTGTGTCGTTCGCGAACGGCGCGACGGCGTCGATCACGATGACGGAGGCGAGCTACATGGACTTCGCGGGCGGCGTGACGATGTATGATCTCGACACGACTGGCGGCCCGCAGTACTGCGGCACGTTCACGGTGACGACGACGGGCGACTGGAACGCCGGGAGCAACTCCACGCTGATGGCGGGTTCTTCGCTGAATCTGCCGAATGGAACGTACTACGACAACTTTTACGGGTTGACGGTCGAAGCCGGCGCGACGTCCACGGTATGGAACGCCAAGCTGGACGGAGGCGGGAACGGAACCTACCAGCGCATCGTGAACACGAACAATGGCGAGTTCAGGGTTCTGAACGAGTTTTACATCAGCGCGGCGCCGCGCTACAATGACGTTATCAACTACTGGGGCGGCGGGTACATGGAGATGGCCGACGGTTCCGGTGTGTATGTCATCAACAAGTTCAATATCAAAAACAACGGACTGATCATCGTGCCGGCGACGACAATCATGGGGCCCGGGGGCATACTGCGTGACACGAGCAGCGGAATCGTGCGGGTGCCGAACGCCGGTTCTTATACGATCGGTTCCTATGCCGACTGGACGATGGGCGAAGTTGGCAAAAACGACGCCCCCGACCCGATTGTCATCAAGCAGGGAGGGAATAACCACTGTACGCTTATGTTCGACACGGCGGATTGGTACGACGCGACCATTCCGCGCACGATCACATGCCGCGCGCCGATCTGCGGAGCGACCGTCACCTTTGCCGGGTACATCTCGCTGATCGTGACGGGGAACGGCGAGTTCGCGTTCGAGTCCAGCTACGACGACGCCAGCGCGTGGAAGGTGTTCGCGGGCGGGTTGACGGTGCAAGACGAGGCCACGGTGTCCGTCAAGCCCGGCTGCAAGCCCGGCAAGGGTGCGGTGACGATGAACGGCGGCACGACGTTGAAGGTCGCGGGATCGGGCATGGTCGCGCTTGACGGCGCGCTGACATTGGCGGACGATACGACGCTTGCGTTCAACTTCTCGGAGCGCGGTGCCACGCCGGTCCTTATCGCCACGAACGGCGTGACCGTCGCCGGCGCGGTGAAGGTCGAAGTCTCGGCGACGGGGAATCTGCGCCCGAAGGGCGGGGATCACGTCCTCACCGCGGGCGGTGGCTTCACGGGCAAGATGGTGACGCTCGTCACCGACGGCGCGCCGGACTGGCTCGCGCACGGTACCGTGAGGGTGAATGACGACGGGGACATCGTCCTCTACGTCATTCCCGACGGCACGATCATCCTGTTCAAATAAGGGGCTGCTAGCCCTTTTGTTCTGCACGAATAACTTCAAGCTACCAAAGGAAAATCAAAATGAACGGAAAACATGTCAGCGGATTCTGCGTGGCGGC
>JAFRNO010000204.1 GCA_017430155.1 Kiritimatiellia bacterium
GCAGGTGGCGGGCGTGGCGGGGCAGCGCCTCTCCGAGTCGCTCGACATCGAGCCGGGCGAGTACGTGGTGCACGTCGACTACGGCATCGGGCGCTTCCTCGGGTCCACCGAAGTCGAGGTGGGCGACACGCGCAGCGAGGTGTTCACGATCGAGTACGCGGACGGCGGCAAGCTGCACGTGCCCGTGACGCACGCGCACCTCCTCTCGCGCTACGTGGGCGTGAAGGGCGAGCAGGTGAAGCTGCACCGGCTTGACGGGCGGCGCTGGACGAAGGACAAGACGGACGCGCAGCGCGCGGTGCAGGACCTCGCGGCGTCCCTTCTTGAGACGCAGGCGCGTCGCGCCGTGGTGCCGGGCTTCGCGTTCGACGTGGAGGCCTCTGGCGTGGCGGAGTTCGAGGCCGCGTTTCCCTACGAGGAGACGGACGACCAGGCGCGCGCGATCCAGGACGTGAAGAACGACATGGCGCAGTCGAAGCCGATGGACCGCCTCGTGTGCGGCGACGCGGGCTACGGCAAGACCGAGGTCGCGATGCGCGCCGCGTTCATCGCCGCGATGAACGGACGCCAGACCGCGCTGCTCGCGCCCACGACGGTGCTCGCGGAGCAGCACTACGAGACCTTCCTCGCGCGCTTCGCCGACACGCCCATCCGCATCGAGGCGATGAGCCGCTTCCAGAGTCCCGAGGAGAAGAAAGGCACGCGCGCGCGTTTGATCTCCGGCGCCACCGACATCGTGATCGGCACGCACGCCATCCTCTCCGACCGCGTGCAGTTCCACGACCTCGGGCTCATCGTCATCGACGAGGAGCAGCGCTTCGGCGTGCGCCACAAGGAGCACCTCAAGCAGCTGCGCGCCACGGCGGACGTCCTGACGATGAGCGCCACGCCGATTCCGCGCACGCTCTACCTCTCCATGACGGGCGCGCGCGACCTCTCGCTCCTGCGCACGCCGCCGCGCGAGCGCGTGGCGGTGGAGACGAAGATCGTGCGCGACACGGACGAGACGGTGCGCGCCGCGATCACGCGCGAACTCGCGCGCGGAGGGCAGGTCTATTTCCTCTACAACCGCGTCGCGACGATCAACAAGGCGGCGGCGCGCCTGCACGCGCTCGTGCCCGAGGCGCGCATCGAGGTGGCCCACGGGCAGATGCCGTCCGCCACGCTCTCCGCCAAGATGCAGGCCTTCGCGAAGGGGCGTTCGGACGTGCTCCTGTGCACGACGATCGTGGAGAGCGGCCTCGACATCCCGCGCGCGAACACGATCCTCGTGGACCGCGCGGACCGCTTCGGCCTCGCCGAGCTCTACCAGCTGCGCGGACGCGTGGGGCGCTCGGCGCGCCAGGGCTACGCCTACTTCCTCCTCCCCGCCGAGGGTCTCGTGGACGCCGAAGCGCGTGAGCGTCTCGACGCGCTGAAGCGCCACGCGGGGCTCGGCGCGGGGTTCGGCATCGCGATGCGCGACCTCGAGATCCGCGGCGCGGGCAACCTGCTCGGCCGCGAACAGAGCGGGCACATCGCCGCCGTCGGTTTCCAGCTCTACTGCCAGCTCCTGCAACGCACGGTCGCACGTCTCAAGGGCGAGCACGTGCCGGACGTAGTGGACGTGACGCTCAATTTCGACTTCCTCGACTTCTCGCCGGGGTCGGACGACGCCGACACGCTCGGCGCGTGCCTGCCCTACGACTACGTGGAGGACGAGGGGCAGCGCATGGACTTCCACCGTCGTCTCGCCGAAACGGCCACGCTCAAGGACGTGACGCGCCTGAAGAGCGAGCTGGCGGATCGCTATGGCAAATTGCCCAAAGCCGCCATGCGCCTCGTGAAGCTTGCAGAGCTTCGGGTGCTCTGCGCGCAGGCGGGCATCCGCCGCATTGACGTGCGCAAGGGACGTGCCGTGTTCTATCGCGTGAACGAGAACGGGCCGTCCTTTGTGGAGCAACTCACCGCTCCCACGCCCGAAAAACGCCTCGCCGCCCTGGCGAAACGCATTCTCCAGATCGGCGCAGCCAAGGAGGGAGATGTGGTATAATGGGCGTAATGAACAAAGGCCTCAAGTTACAAGTCTTCCTTTCCGTCGCGCCCGCGATCCTGCTCGCGTGCGCGGGATTGTGGCTGCTTACGCACGTGGTGCGGGACGTCGCTGCGAACCGGGAGGCGTTTGAAGACATGCGAAACGAGCGCTGGAAAGCGCTCATGCACGACGTGCAGGGCCAGCTTCGCCGGAAGTCGGACGTCAAGCGCGAAGCCGTGCTGCGGCAAGTGCTGGCGGACGAACCTTACGCGCAGGCCGCGTTCTTCTGGCGGAAGGGCGAAGGGCTGGTCTGCAACGTGGACGTTCCGCCTGACCTCGCGAAGCAGTTTCCCCCGGACTTTTCGTGGAAGGAGAAGGGACAGACGCCGCGTCAGCGCGCTCTGCAGGCATACGGCGACTACTTGGTCGCGTGGCAGCGCATTCAGGGCGAGAAGGAGGTGGCAGGCGTGCTTGTGGGGAATCCGGAGCGCCTGCCGTTCGACGATCCCTCGATGCTTTATGGCATCGCTGGCTGTTTCGTGGCGCTCGCGCTGCTTGTTGCCGGCGCGGGTACGTGGCTGCTTGTGCGTGCGGCGCGTCAGGCGCGTCAGGAGGCGCTGACCAAGACGAACTTCGTGTCGCTTGTCTCACACGAGCTCAACACGCCGCTCACGGCGATCATCCCCTACGCGGACATGCTGCGCAAGGGGCAGATCACGGTCGAGGAGGAACGGCAGGAAGCGTATGACGTGATCGCCGACGAGTCGGTGCGTCTGAAGGCGCTCGTCGCGGAGCTGCTCGACTTCTCGCGGCTGGAACGGCGCACGAAGAAGTTCGCGATGACGGACTTTGACGTGGCCGAACTCATACAGTCCGTCGTGCGGCTCATGCGCGGGAGGTTCCCCGACGGCGCGCCGACCGTTTCGGCCGAGGCGCCCCTGCGTGTACATGCCGATGCGGACGCAGTGAAGGCGATCCTTGTCAATCTGCTCGACAACGCCGCGAAATACGCGCCCGGTGCGCCGGTGGAGGTTGCCGCCGAAAAGGACGAGCACGGCGTGCGCGTGGAGGTGCGCGACCGTGGGCCGGGGCTCTCGTCCGAGGGCCTGCGCAACGTCTTTACGCGTTTCTGGCGGGCGGACGACAGCACCACGGCGTCCGTGGGCGGCTTCGGCCTGGGGTTGACGATCGCGCGGTCATATGCGCGGGAGATGGGCGGCGACCTCACGTGCGCGGCGCGCGCGGAAGGCGGCACGGTTTTCACGCTGGCACTCAAGGAGGCAGGAAATGGCTGACATCTTGGTTGCGGAGGATTATCCCGCCACGCGGAGCGCGCTGCGCACGCTGTTGAAGTCCGCCGGGCACACGGTGCGCTTCGCCGTCAACGGCGAGGAGGCGCTGGCGCAAGTGGCGCTGAAGCGTCCCGACCTGCTGCTCTTGGACGTGATGATGCCGAAGAAGAGCGGCTACGAGGTGCTGGGCGAGATCCGCCGCACGGACGCCGCGCTGCCGGTGATCCTGCTCACGGCGAAGGGCGAGAAGTCCGACGTCATCTTGGGACTTGGACTCGGTTCCGACGACTACATAAAGAAGCCCTTTGACAACGACGAGCTGCTCGCGCGCGTGTCGGCCGCGCTCCGCCGGGCGGAGGTGTCGGCCGCGCCGAACGCGACTCGTGAGGCCACGTCCGAGGCGGGCGACTTCACGTTTGCGTCCTTCCGCGTGGAGGCGAAGGGCCTCCGTCTCATTGACGCGCGCGGGCGCGTGAAGGACCTGTTCGTCAACGAATACAAGATGCTCCGCCATCTTGCGCGCCATCCGGGCGAGGCGGTGAGCCGCGACGAGCTGCTGAAGGTGTTGTGGGAAGACGAAACGTATTTCGGCACCACGCATTCCATCGACCAGGCGATCTGTCGTCTGCGCGCGAAGCTCGGGCCGGCGGGCGCGTGCATCGAGACCGTCTACCGTGCGGGCTACCGCTATGTTCCCCCGAAGTAAGGGAAAGCCCGCTCGCGCTTGTCGCGTCCATTCGGTCTTTACGCCGACGCGGGGAGTATGGTAGAATAAGGCCATGAAAAGAAAAAATGACTGGATGCGCACGGCCGTGGCCGGCGCGTTGATGTGTACCTGTGCGGCTGCCGCGACAAGCGCGGCCCTCCCGACTGGGACAACGGGCGTCTCGCCCGTTGTCGACGCACGGCCGTGTTCCAACATCCGCTTCGAGCCGTTGTCCCGCCTGATGCTCTACGGCGACACGACGCGGCTCGGGCGTCCGTTCGCGAAAGACCCGACCGTGATCCGCCACAACGGCAAGTACTTCATGTACTACAGCGAGTGCGGCTACGCCAAGGGCCGTGCGCCCAAGGACCTGCCAAAGTACCGCACGTGGTGGTGGGGCGGCATCGCGACCAGCACGAACCTCGTGGACTGGACGCGCGTCGGCAACATCGCCGTCGAGGGCGCGCCGGAGACCGTGGGGTGGGTCGCGCCGTGCGTGAAGAAGTTCGACGGCAAGATCCACATCTTCGCGCAGGGACACGACGCGCGCGGCGTCGACGCGCCCAAGGACAAGGCGCCGAACAAGCTCAACGTCCTCTGGCACGCGACGAGCGACGACGGCATCCACTTCAGGAGCGAGACGGACAAGCCGGCGTTCATCGCGAAGAACGAATGGTCGCTCAACCGCGCCATCGACGCGGAGGTCTACCGCGTGGGCGACCGGATGATGCTCATGTTCGCCACGCGCGAGCATCCCACCGCCAAGATCCAGATGCTCGGCATGGCCTGGGCCAAGTACGGCAGCGCATACGGCCTTTCCGACTGGCACGAGCTGACGGTCAAGGCGCCTTTCTTCAAGCCCGACCTGCCGTGGGAGATGAAATGCATCGAGGCGCCGACCGTGATCCGGCGCAAGGGCATCTGGTACATGTTCTACGCGGGCGCGTACAACCACGAGCGCCAGCAGATCGGCGTGGCGTGGTCGGCGGACGGCGTGAACTTCACGCGGTGGCGCGACGAGCCGGTGTTCCCGCACGGGCCGGAGGGGTCGTGGAACGCATGGGAGAGCGGACACCCCGGCGTCTTCGAGGACGACGACGGACAGGTCTACCTCTTCTTCCAGGGCAAGGCGACGCTGAAGGGCGACTATCGCCTGTCCTGCGTGAAGGTGAAGTTCGAGGATTGATCGGTTGAAGGAAGGAATCCGTATCATGAAGGACACTGAACAAGGGACGTCTCCGAACTACAAGTGGTTCGCCCTCCTGCTTCTGTGGGTGGCGTTCTTCCTCCAGCAGGGCACGCGGCAGATCTATTCCGCCACGCTGCCCTCCATCCGCACGAGCTTCGGCGTGTCAAACGCCGCGATCGGCGTGGTGGGGACGGTGTTCACGTTCATGTACGGAATCTGCGTGCCGTTCGCCGGCATCGCCGCGGATCTTTTCCGTCGCAAGTGGATGGTGACGATCGGCGTGGCCGTGTTCTGCTGCGGCATCTTCTGCAGCGGCTTCGTGAGCACGGTCGGATTGCTCATCCTCATGTATGGCGTCTTGAACGGTCTTGGCCAGACCTTCTATTACCCCTCCGCCACATCGCTCATCTCGCAACTCCACAAGGATACGCGCGCGACTGCGCTTTCCCTCCTCCAGGTGGGGCTCTACCTCGGCATCATCGGATGCTCGTGGGCGAGCGGCTGGATGGCCGAGGGCGGCGCCGAGGGTTGGCGCACGCCGTTCATTCTGTTCGGCGGCATCGGCCTGGCGTGGGCCGTGGCGCTCGCATTCCTGTTGAAGGACACGAATCCCGCGCCCGTCGTCGGCGCGCCGCAGAAGGCCTCCGCGATCGAGGCCGTGAAGGCGATGGTGGGCAAGCCGAGCGCCCTGTTGCTCGCGCTTGGCTTCGGCATGATGGTGTATGTGGACAGCGGATTCAAGACGTGGATGCCGGACTACCTCAAGACCTCGACGGTCTTCGTATCCGACTTCAAGGCCATTTCCGATCGCCTGCCGTGGCTGAAGGGCGCTCCGGCGCTGTTCGCAGTCGTCTGGCATTACCTCGGGGCGCTCGTGGGCGTGATGGTGGCGAGCCGCGTGTCCGACCGCCTTGTGAAGTCCCGTCCCGGCATCCGCATGGAGATGAACATCCTCGGACTCGCGCTCGCCGTGCCGTTCATCTGGTGGATGGCGCACGCCAATACCCTCCTCGGCTGCTGCGTAGCGATGGCGCTCTTCGGCGTGTTCCGCGGCGTATACGACTCGAATCTCTTCGCCTCGCTCTTCGACGTGATCAAGCCCCGGTACCATGCCTCGGCGGGCGGCATCATGCTCTGCTGCGCGTTTATCTTCGGTTCGTCCTCTTCCACCGTGCTTGGATGGATGAAGGGGCGGTTCGGCATGCAGACAGGTCTCGCGTCCCTCGCGGGGTTCTACCTCGCGGGCGCGCTCGTGATTCTCGTTGCGCGCCTCTGTTTCCTCAGGAAGGACTACGAAGGATGACGCGTCTCGTCTCGCTCGACTTCGAGACGACGGGCCCCGTGCCGGGTTGGGAGAACGAACCTTGGCAGCTCGGCTGCGTGGAGATCGTCGATGGCGAACCCGTGGCGTCGTCATGTTGGGAAACGTACTTCCGCATTCCCGCTGACCGACCGTTTTCGCCGCGCGCGCCTGGACGCTGGGCACAGCTCCGCAGCGAACTCGCCGCCGCGCCTTCCTTCACGGACATCTGGCCGGACCTCGCCGCGCGTCTCCAGGGCGTGCCGCTCGTCGCGCACAACGCGACCACGGAACGGACCATCCTCGTGAAACGCGCGCCGCTCGCGCCGTTCGGTCCGTGGTTCGACACGCTCCGCCTCGTCCGTCGCTTCTGGCCGACTCTGAAGTCCTACACGCTCGGGGACCTCGTACGCACGTTCGGCCTGCAGGCGCGTGTGGATGCGCTGTGTCCCGGCCGCACATGGCACGACGCGCTCTACGATGCCTGCGCCGGCGCGGCGCTTTTCGCGCATGTCCTGCACGTGGCGGGCTGGGACGTGGTCCGCGGAGAGGCTGTCTGATGGAAACTCTCAACTACTTCAAAAGGAGCTTGCAATGACGCGAAGCGAATTCATGAAACTCATGCTGGGCGCCGCCGTCGTGCCGTCCCCGTTGGTAGGGCGCGGCGTCCCCGACGCGCCGAAAATCGCCCGCGCAAAACGCGAAGTCCAGCTCCAGCTGGACTACCATCTGATCGGTGGATGCGTGTTTTGCTCCACTGAACACCCCGACCCCGTCCCGATGGGGACGCGTCTCCACACGCCAGAACGCACGGAGCCGATGCCCGCGAACGCGCTCTTCGACATGATGAGCGTCACCAAGCCCATCGTCGCCACCGCCGCCGCGCAGCTCGTCGCCGAAGGCAAGCTCGATCCGGACGCGCCCTTCACGAAATACCTGCCGGAACACGTGCTCGGTCCGAACTGCGACATCACCGTACGCGACCTCGCCACGCACTCCGGTGGCTTCGACAACGAACGTGCCTACTTCGGCAAGAAGCAGTCCTTCGTAAAGGACCTCATGGAGAAGCGTCCCACGTGGAAGCGCGGCGAGCGGTTCTTCTACGCCTGCTACAACCTCATCTTGATCGGACACATCCTGGAACGCCTCGAAGGGAAGCGGCTGGACGCAATCTGCAAGGCGCGCGTCTTCGACCCGCTCGGCATGACGGACACACGCTGGTGGCCCGTCGTCGGCTCCGACCGCGCCCGTACCGTGCAGATCATGCGGAACCCCAATTTCATCGGCACGTGCCAGGACGGTCTCTGCCAGCGCTACAAGAAGCCGCAGGGCAACGCGGGCGTGTTCTCCACCGCCGCCGACATGCTGAA
>JAFRNO010000205.1 GCA_017430155.1 Kiritimatiellia bacterium
AGAATGTGTTGCCGGCCGGGTCGACGAGATAGTGCCGCGTGCCGTGCTTCTCAAGATGGAAAAAGCCGGTCTTCTTCAGACCGAGCTTCCGCCCCGTGCCCTCCACGCCGCCGAAGGCATCCAGACGGACGCCCGCGCGCGCGAGGCGTCCGGCGAAGTCGAGCGAACGGTAGAACTCCTTTTCGGCGGCGATGTCCGCCTTCAGCTCCGCTTCGTCCGTGATCTTTCCGGGAAAGTCGCGCGGTGTCTGTCCGAACTTGTCGAGCAGTTTCTTTCGTCCCCGTGCCGGGGTGAATGCATACGTCATCTGCCATTCCTTCATTTCCGCCGGAAGGAAGATGCGGTACTCGAACGTGTTCCAGTTCCACTTGCGGTTGTCCTGCACCTCGAAGTAGGTGCCCACGGGGAAGCCGAGCGTCAGCGTCTCGCCGTTGACGTCCTTCACGGAGATTTCGCGTCCGTTGCCCTTGAAGAGCTTTTCGTCCAGTCCGAGCGCGAAGGGGAAGGCGCCTTCCTGCGCGTCCACGCGCCACGCGCCGCCCTGGATGAAGCTCGGCGGCACGAGCATGGAGAGGAGCATCTGGTTTGACTTCGCCTCCATCACCGCGAAGTCCACCGCGCCCTCGGACGCGGAGAGCTTCACCTTGCCGGTCTGGCACTCCAGACGGAACGTGCCCGCGACGGGGCACTCGAACACGACCTTCTCGCCCTCAAACTTCGCCTCAAACGCCAGCGCCGCACCGCACACGAGCGCCAACAGAATCATCAGTGGTTTTCTCATGGTAGAAGCTATCCTTTTGACAATGTTTGAATGTGTTGGAAGGACAGAGGACAAAAGACAGAAGACAAAGGCGGGAGCCACTATCCTTTGTCTTATGTCCTCTGTCCTTTGTCCTTAATCCCTACTTCCCGAGGGCTTCTTCGCGGGCTTTGCCTTTTTCCGGCAGGCTGAAGTCCGTCGGGCGGCCCTTCGCCTGGCGCGAGAGGAAGTCGAGTCCTGCCGCGTAGTTGCCGCCGTGTCCGCCCTCCATGAGCGTGAAGCGCACGTTCGCGGAGGTGCGGCGGAAGTGGATGCGCATCCGCTCGGAGTAGAACGGGTCGCGCGGACCCGTGTAGGCGAGCGCGGCGGGAACCTGCTGCGTCTCCTCGATGGCGGCGATGTCCGCCTCGCTCACGCGGTCCTCGGGATTCGCGAGCGCGTTGAACGCGCGGAAGGAGTGCCCCACGGGCACGGAGCCTTTCCAGCCGTCGTGGATGCCCGTCACGATGTACGCGCCCACGCCTGCCTTCTTCGCGCGGTCGAGCCACGTGAGCGGCGAGCGGTGCGCGTATTCGGCGGGCTTCTCCGCCGGCGTGCCGCCGCACGCCTGCTCCAGCATCCTCGCGTAGTTCTTGCCGCGCCCGGGATGGTCGAGCAGCGAGTCGGCGTGCCAGCGCGCGATGTCGGTGATCGGACAGAACGCCGCGCCCGCCGCGAAGACCTCGGGGTGCCGTCCGAGCATGAGGAGCGTCATGTGTCCGCCGCCGGAGCCGCCCACGATGTAGACGCGCGCGGCGTCGATCTTCGCGTGCGTCTTCGCGTAGTTCACGGCGTCGACGATGTCCTGCACGGCCGGGTCGCCGCCGCAGGCGGGCGGCGTCTTGTTCGGCCCGCGGAAGTTCGGCCCCACCATCGCCCAGCCGCGTTTCTTCGCGTAGTTGAGAACCGTCTGGTAGTGCGACGTCGCCTTGTAGTCGTAGCTCCACGTGTGGAGTCCCACGATGAGCGGCACGGCGTTCGTCTTCGCCGCCTCGGGGGCCCAGAAGTAGCACGGCTGCAGCGTGCCGTCGAGCGTCGACTTCACCTGCACGAGCATCTTCGCCCAGGCCGGGTCCGGCTCTGCCGTTTTCGCGGGCGCGGCCAGGAGGGCCGTGCCTGAAAGCGCAACGGCCGCGACAAGCGCGGCCTTCCCGCAGATGTTCCTTGTCCTGCGCGCACTCACGCGCTCCCTTTGATCTGGTGTGTTCATGGGCGTAGTATACCATAAATCGCGGCTCTCCTGCGTGGCTGCGCCCAAGATGTGATATAATGGCGGCGCCATGAAGAAAATCATTTGCGCTTGTTTGCTGGCGTGCGGCCTCGCCGCTGTGGGGAAGGACGCCGAAGGGCCCGTCGTGACGGCGGTCGGCGCCATCAACTGGGACTGCTCACTGCCGTCGAGCACTTTCTTCGGCGGCTACCAGACGCGTTCGCTCTCGCCCGCGAAGTACCGCTGCATGACGCCGTACTACGCCGACGTGCTCGGCCCCGACAAGATCGACTACCACTGGCGCACGCAGGCGGAGTACGACCGCGAGATGCAGTACGCGATCGACGCGGGGATCGACTATTTCGCCTACTGCTGGTACGCCGACGACTTCAACGCCGAGCGCGTGCCGGTCTCCACCGGACGCGGCGCCTGCGTGGACCGCCACGTGTGCGAGCTGGTCTACGCCCGCAACATGCACCTCAAGAGCGCGCTGCGGTCCAAGCTGAAGCTCTGCGCCATCCTGTGCGGCAACCATCCGTACACGGACCGGGAGGTGGAGACGCTCGTCCGCGCGATGAAGGAGGACTGCTACCAGAAGGCGATGGGGCGTCCGCTGCTCTACCTCTTCGGCAACCGGGGCGACCTGCTCGCGCGCGTCCGGCGGACCTGCCGGCGGCTGGGCGTGGAGTCGCCCTACGCCGTGGCGATGTACGGCGGACGCAACCATCCGCGCACGGGCGACGCGGGGATCGACGCGCTCAGCGACTATCCGCCCGTGGGGGACGGTTACGCCGTCTACTCCGAGCTGATGGACGCCGAGCTCGCGCGGAACTCCTCCAAGTGCCGCGACGGCTGGTCGGTCATCCCGCACTTCACCACGGGTAAGGACCATTCGCCGCGCATCGACAGTCCCGTGCCGTGGTGCGACAATCCGCCGCGCCGCTATCCGCGGGCCGCCAGCGGCGAGGAGATCGTCGAGGGCGCGCGCCGCCTGCGCGACTGGATCGTCGCCAACCGGCGCAGCTGTCCGACGGGCCACATCCTCACCTTCGCCTGGAACGAGTTCGAGGAGGGCGGGTGGATCTGCCCCACGTGGACGCCGAACGGTCCCGACACCACGCGCGTCAAGGCGTTCGCCGAGGCGTCGCGTCTGTTGAAGTCGCCGATTCCCAGGGGCGAAAACGAGAAAAGAATGTGACGATGGTGATGAGCAAAACGGTTTGTTTCGCGGGGCGCAAGGCGTACGCGGCTTTGCTGGCGTGCGGACTGGCTTCCGTCTGCTGGGCGACCGATCTTCCTGCGCCCATTATCTGGTGGGACATGGAAGCCGTGTCGAACGGCAAGATCGCGGACAAGTCCGGGAACGGGCGCGACCTGACGCTTGGCGCGGGCGCGTCGCTCACGAACGGATGCGGCGGCGCGACGGGCTACGCGCTCTTCTTCGCCGGGCAGAAGAACACCTGGGCGACATTCCCCTGCCCGGCGCTCGGCAGCCGCACGATCTCGTTCTGGTACCGGCGCGAACGGGGAAGCGGGCCGATTTCGAACGGCGAGGGCAACACCTATCCGTATTTGATCACCAATCTTTCCACGATGCGGATGCATTTCGCCAACGCGGCGGACAATAACGTCAGTTCTTCGATCTTCGCCGAGAATCCAGACCCAACCCGCAACCGCTACTTTACGCCGGCGCCATCTCTCTACCGCGAGGTTTGGACGCATGTGACGTTGACGTTCGACGTTACGTCGACCGAGGCGGATGAAGCTGAATCGGACAAGATCATCTCACATGTCACGTACAAGGCATACGTCAACGGTGCATGCGTAGCGGCGCCGGCGACGGACTTCGCCCTTACGAACTTCGCCGTCTCCGGCACGGCGATGCTCGGCAACTGGTCGGCGAACGGCACGGGTATCCGTCCGTCCTACGGCGCGGTCGACGAGTTCCGCGTGTGGGACACGGCTCTTGACGCCGAGCAGGTGTGGGCCGAGTACGCGCGCACGAAGGACGACTACGACGAGACGGGACTCATCGGACGGTGGACATTCGACGACACGGAGACGGTGAACGGCAGTCTCGTCCTGAAGGATGTGGCGGGGCTGGCCGGCGACATCACGTGCGGCGCGGGCATCGTCGTGACGAACGCCGGCGTGGAGGGCCAATGCGTTGCCTGCAGCGGGTATAAGGATTGCTGGGGCGCGCTCACGCTTCCCGCCGCGATGGGCAGCGACTTCACGTGGACGTGCTGGATCAACCAGTCGCCGGATTCGTCAAAGGACACGCTTGCCAAGATCGGCGGAGACGGACAGAACAGGGGACCACGTCTGCTGCAAGCTGGGGGTGACTGGTACTACATCAACTTGAAGGGGGCGATGCCGGGCGAATGGGATTGGACGCGCATCCTGGTCTTGACGCCCGGCAACAACACGGAGCAGCCTATCTTGAACAGCCGCGCGCCGCAGGGGCTGTGGAGCCATCTGGCCGTGACGACCCGCTTCAAGATGGAGGCGGACGGGACGCGCAAGGCGTATACGTACGCCTACATGAACGGCGAGTACGCGGGAGCGATCGCCGAGCGCAACGTCGGGACCAAAGCGGCGTCGGCGACATGGACTTTTGCAAATTCCGGCCGTAACGGCGCCAACCGTCCCATCGAGGGCATGGTGGACGACCTGCGCCTCTACGCGGGCGCGCTTTCTTCCAACTCGATCGTTCGGCTCTTCCGCGGCGCGGCGGAGGTGGACGCGGGTGCGGACTTCAGCGTTGCGGGAGGAATGGCGGAACTGCACGGTGAAATCGGGAAGTCGGCTCTTGGTGACGTGCGGAAGGGCTATGCGGGCACGCCATGCTGGACGCTCGTCTCCGCACCGTCGGGTGGCGAGGGCGCGACGATCCTCCAGCCGGGGCGGACGGTCACGCAGGTGACGCTTCCGGTGGAGGGCGCGTACGTGTTCCGTCTCTCCAACACGCTGGAGGACGTGGGGCTTTCGCGGAGCGACGACGTGACGGTGACGCGCGTGGCGTCGGCGGGCGCCGCGCCGACTGTGAGCGTGGCTGCGACCGCCACGACGACGGCGAGCGAGCCGTGCGCGCTTGCGGCTACGGCGACGGTCGACGCGCGTATCCATTGGGCGAAGGTGTCTGGCCCGGGCGGCGCGTGGTTCGAGCCGGAGAATGCGGCGGCCACGAAGGCGACGTTCGACGCGGCGGGCACGTACATGGTGCGCTGCACGGCGGAGAAGGACGGCGCGGCGGCGACGGCGGACGTGACGGTGACGGTGGGGGATGCGGAAACGTGCGACCTCTCGAACGGCCTCATCCGCTGGTGGCCGCTTTCAGGTGCGGACTTCACAAAGGAACGGATCGCCAACTCGACGCGCCCCACGATGGGCACCAATACGGAAGGAGCTGTCATCCGCGCCTTCGAGAACGGCCCGGCCGGCTACGCGATGCGCGCCAACGGGTTTAGGGCGTACTTCGATCTCGGCAATGGTTTGGCGGAGACCCCGAGCGTCGCCAACAACAACAACTCGCCCCCGACTGAACGTTACCGCGCCGTCAGCGCGTGGGTGTGGCACGATTCGTCCGACACGAACACCTTCAAGAACGCGGCAATCTTCATGGTGCCTTTCACCTTGGGCCTGTGGTACAACTACAATGTCGGGGACGGCACGGCGGACGGCCTGCTCCTGTGCCAGCAGGGATGGGGGCCGAACGACACAACGATCGCCTACATGAAGCGCCCCTACGCCCTGCCGCATCCGCTCACGAACCGCTGGACGCATGTCTACGCTTTGTTCGACCGCTCTCAGGGGACGGACTTCGAACTGTGGATCGATGGTGAAAAGCAGGTGCCCACAAGCACGCCGGCAGGAAAGCGAGGGCGTGTCAGGACGCCATTCGACGTCGGAGGAATAGCGTACATCGCCACTGACGCGGGTGCTGACAACGGGTATTCCAAGCACAGTACCACGAAGGAACTCATGTCGCGTTGCTTCCCCGGCAAGGTGGCGGACGTGCGCATCTACAACCGCAAGCTGACGGCACGCGAGGTGAAGAAGCTGGCGTCCGATCCGGACGTGGCGGCGAACCGTGCGCCGGCCATCGATGCGTTCAGCCCGGCGACGCTGCGTACGCCGCAGAAGAAGGCGAAGTCTGTGGCGACGGCGGTGTTCGACGACGGCGAGCCGACGGGCGGCGAGCTGACGTACCAATGGAGCATCCTCTCGGGCGATGCCGCCGCGGCGTCGTTCGGTGACGCGACTGCGCGCGAGACCACGTTTACGGCGACGGCTGTTGGCACGTACGTGCTGCAGCTGGCCGTCTCCGACGGCGAGCGCACGTCCTACTCTGCGCCGCTTACGGTGGAGGTCGTCGCCGCTGGAACCATCGTCGTGATCAAGTGATAACCTGCCTTGGCAAGCGCACCGCGAGCGTACGTCCTACATGGGATACAAAAATCATCCTTGCGACTATATCAATATATTGATATAATGTCTGCGGTAAGGAGAAACTGGAATGAAGATTTATCATGGTTCGTCAATGGAGATTCCAAAGCCGTTGTTGAGCAAAGGAAAGCCCAACAACGACTATGGGAGGGGTTTCTACTGCACGGAAGATGTCGAGATGGCGCGCGAATGGGCCTGCAAGGGGAAGGAGCCTCCGGGCTTTGCAAATGCATACGAGCTTTTTGCAGACGACCTTTCTGTCTTGAATCTTTCCGCGCCAGAATACACGATTCTGAACTGGATCGCCGTCCTCCTTGCCAATCGGACGTTTGCGCTGGATTCCGACATCGCCCTTGAGGTTCGCGACTATCTCATTGCGAACTTCATGCCGCCCGTTTCGGAATCCGATGTCGTCATCGGCTATCGTGCCGACGATTCCTATTTCAGCTATGCCGACTCCTTTGTCAACAACGCGCTTTCGGTGCGGCGGCTGGATGAGGCGTTGCATCTTGGGCGCCTTGGAATGCAGGTGGCCCTGCGAACCGACCGCGCGTTTGAGAACCTGACGTATCTCGGTTCTGAGCAGGTGTCGTGGGACGAGTACCATCCGCGCTACGTGGCCCGAGATTCGGACGCGCGTTCCCAATGGCGGACCGCTGTCAAGAAGGGGGGACGCGCCGCAGACGACATTTTTGCCATTGACATCATCAGAAGGAATCTTCGCCATGGCGATCCGATCCTACAATGAAGTTTACCTGAATGACGCGAAGCGGAATCTGGGTGTCGCGACGGACTATCTCGTAAACGCATGCGATCTGTCGGCCGACAGGGTCGGTGGCATCTATGCGTCAAGCCCGACCATGAGTCTGTTCGGGCGTGGCGACCCGGGGATTGTCGCGGGCTTGTCCGGAACGGAACTCGGACAGCGGCTTTTTCTGGAGATGCGCGCCGTCGATGAAGCGCCCACTCCCGTCAAGTCGTTTCCGGGACGTTCGCCGGAATACTGGGGCGGATGGGCGCTCGCACATTTCCAATGGCATTGGTGCAAGTCGTTCCGGTGGATATTTGCCCGCGTGTCCTTGTCGGACGTCCTTGCAAAATACAGCGTCTACCATGAAATGGACATCTCCCGTTTTCTTGAGGACTTCATGCGCGAGTTGGTCTCGGTGAAAACGGAGAAGAACCTGCGTCGCATACGTCGCGCCGCCGGCTACTCGCAATCGGAGCTTTCGCGGCTTTCAGGCGTGAACATCCGCAACATCCAGCTTTACGAGCAGGGCGTACAGGACATCAACCGGGCGTCTGCCGCCACCCTTGCGGCGCTTGCCCGTCCGCTTGCCTGCTCAATCGAGAATCTGATGGAATAGAGCAAAGGAAGAAAAGATGAAAAAAAGTGTACTATTGGCCTGTTTGATGGCGCTGGGGGCGTGTGCCGGCGGCGCAATCAACGTGTTCAACCTCGACAGCACGCACTACACCGGCAGCGAGTTCGGCGACGACAAGATGAACGCCGAGGGACTGCGCGAATACGTCCACCGCGTGTGTGGGAAGGGGGCGTTTACGCACTTCTTCATCTGCCCGGGCGCGCAGGTCACGCTGTGCGACACGAAGACGATGTCGCCTTCCTGGTGGCGGACGGGCGAGCCGGGCGTTCCGCTGAACGACCACATGCGCCGCAACTACATGATGTTCACGAACGGCGTCGACACCATCCAGGTGGAGATCGACGCCATCCGCGCGCACGGCGTCTCGCCCTGGCTCTCCATGCGCATGAACGACAACCACAACGCGAACGAACCCAAGGCGTGGCTGCATTCGAAGTTCTGGGTGGATCATCCCGAATACCGCAAACAGGGAGGCTTCAACTATTCCATCCCCGCCGTGCAGGACTACCACTTCGCCTTCATCGAGGAGATGCTGGCACGCTACGACGTGGACGGGTTCGAGTGCGATTGGATGCGCTGGCCGATTCCGCAGGATCCGGCGGCGCTGACGGCGTTCATGCGGCGGACGCGCGCCGCGGTGGACGCGGCGGCGAAGCGTCGCGGGCATCCGATCTTGCTGGGCGCGCGTGTCTCCTCGCGTCCGGCCGCCGCGCGGGCCAACGGCATGGACGTTGCCGCGTGGGCGCGGGAAAAGCTCGTCGACTGGGTCGTGCCGGCCAACTTCTTCGGGTCGGTGGATTTCGACATCCCGTTGGGCGAGTGGCAAAAGATTGTCGCGGACGCCGGATCGTCCGCGCTCGTCATCCCGTGCCTCGACACCGGCGTGGTC
>JAFRNO010000206.1 GCA_017430155.1 Kiritimatiellia bacterium
GATCGCGTGCCTGGAGCGGCTGCGCAAGGGAGCGCCGCAGACGGCCTACGACGTGCTGATGTTCCTGTGGCTCGTGTTCTTCTACGGTGACCACCTCGACGCCATGCAGGTGCGCTCGCTCTCGCAGATCGACGTGACGCTCACGCCGTACTACGAGGCTGACATCGCGGCTAGCCGCACCACCGAGGCCGAGTTCCGCGAGCAGTTCAAGCACTTCCTCTGGCAGTGGGGGTCCATCTGCTTCTACTGGAACCAGCCCATCGCCCTCGGCGGCACGCGCAAGGACGGCACGAGCGAGTTCAACCACGTCTCGAAGATCATCCTGGACGTGGCAGACGAATGCGCGCTGCCCACGCCCAAGTTCCTCGTGAAGATCGCCCCCAACACGCCGGAGTGGGCGATGGACAAGATGCTCGACATGGCGCGCCGCCACCGCTCGATCTGCTTCTGCGGCGAACAGGGCATGACGCGCATCATGAAGTCGCAGGGCTATACGGACGAGCAGTGCCGCACGATGATCCTGAAGGGCTGCTACGAGTTCGCGGACCGCTGCAACACGAACGAGACGTTGCCGGGCAGGTACAGCCTGCTGCGCCCCGTCCCGGCGATCCTCGACGACATCTACCGCGGCGTGTTCGACCCCGCGAAGCTCCCCACCTTCGAGGCGTTCAAGGCGGAGTACGAACGGCGCATCGTGGCGACGGTCGACGCCGCGCGCGAGACGGCCTTCGCGTACGAGAAGCACCTTGGCGACGTCAATCCGTCCAACGTGTTCACGCTCTCCTCCGAATACGCCATCGCGCGCGGGAAGGACGCCTTCGCCGACGGCTGCGAGAAGGGCAACAACACGGCCTACTTCATGACGGCGCTCGGCACGACCGTCGACGCGCTTCTCGCCGTGAAGGAGTACGTCTACGAACGGAAGGAGCTGTCGCTCAAGGAGTTTGGAACGATTCTCCACGACAACTGGAAGGGGCACGAGCCGCTGCGCCTGCGCATCCTGCGCGGTAAGCGCAAGTGGGGCAACAACGACACCGAGGCGAACGCGCTCGGCGGCTGGATCGCGCACGTGGCCGGCTCGCGCCTCAACGGCATTCCCAACTCGCGCGGCGGCGTGTTCCTCAACTCCGGGCACAGCGCGCGCGCGTTCATCTGGGCGGGACGGCACATCGGCGCCTCGCCGGACGGACGCAAGCGCGGCGAGGAGGTGTCGAAGAACCTCTCCCCGACGATGGGCGTGGACACCGAGGGCGTCACCGCGCTCGTCGCCACGCTTTCGCACGTGGACAACCTCGACGTGCCGGCAGACTTCCCGCTCGACGTGATGCTCCATCCGTCCGCCGTCCAGGGACGGAAGGGCCTGGAGGTGATGAAGGCGCTCGTGCGCCAGTACCACGCCAACGGCGGGTGCGTGGTGCACTTCAACGTGTTCAGCGCGGAGGAGCTGCGCGACGCGCAGGCGCATCCCGAGAAGTACGAGAACCTCCAGGTGCGCGTCTGCGGCTGGAACGTGCGCTGGAACGACCTCGACAAGGTCGAGCAGGACAAGTACATCGCCCGCGCTGAGGCGATCATGAGGTAGGAGGCAGGATGAACAACGCAAGAATCCTAGTTGTCGCATTTGCCGCGCTGTACGCGATGGGCCTTCGGGCCGCCGTGTCGGGCGCGCTGCCGCCCGACGGCGGGTCACGTGCGGAGCGGTTCGCCAATCCGCCGGGCGCGTGCCGTCTTCTGCCGATCAGACACAATTACCCCTTCGACGTCAAAAGTAACGAGAAGCAGCTGGTGGCGATGCTGGCTCGCGGATACGGCGGTTTCGCGGGCAACGTGGCGTTCGGGTCGATACAGACGAACGGAACGTGGAAGGGCGTCTGGAAGGGGTATGTGGACGAGGAGCCTTTCTGGCCGCAGTTCATCCATGCCGTCAACTTCGCCAAGGCCGCGAACATGTCGCTCTGGCTGTACGACGAGTGCGGCTATCCGTCCGGGACGGCGAGGGATCTGACACTGAAGGGGCATCCCGAGCTGGAGAACACGGGCTATCTCATCGCGGTAACGACGGCGGAGGGCGGCGCGACCGCGACCGTGAAGATGCCGCCCGGCGCGTTCCGCCGGGCTGTCGCCTGGCCGCTTGCCGCCGACGGGATGCTTGCGCAGGGCGGCTGCGTGGACTTGGCCGATGCCGTGGCACGCGGCGTCCGCACACCGCCGCCACCGCCTTTCGCCTCCGCCCGGGTCAGGCCCTACGACGCGGAGGGGCGTCCGGAGGCCGGTTTCGAGGGGTGGCGCACGAACAGTCCCGTCGCCTCGTTCACCTGGAACGTCCCGCCCGGCAAATGGAAGATATTTGCCGTCACCGAGGACTGGACGTATGAAGGCACGCATGCGGAATGCAAGGGGATGAAGGTCAAGTTCCGCTATCCCAATCCGCTGCGCAAGGATGCGATCGCGCGTTACCTGGAGGTCAACCACGAGCAGTATGTGCGGCATCTGGGCAACGACCTCGGCAGATATTTCGTCAGCACGTTCACAGACGAGCCGTCGATCATGAGCAACTGGTGGCGTCCGATGCCGTATCTCACGCTTCCGTCGGCGCCCGGGCTTGCGGAGGCTTATCGCAAGAGGACGGGACACGACCTTCTGGACGACATTCCGCTGATTTCGGCAGATGGAGCGAACTCGGCGGAGTGTCGCATCGCATTCTGGGACATCGCGGGGCAGATGACGGCGGACGCGTTCTTCGGCACCATCTCCGACTGGTGCAGGGCGCACGGATTCCGCTCCGGAGGACATCTGATGGGAGAGGAAACATTCAATTTCCACGTTTCGCACTACGGCGACTTCTTCCGTTGCATGCGCCGTCTCGACGCCCCGTCGATCGACTGCCTCACGTCCATCCCGTCCAACGTGTCGTGGCTGGCCGCGCTGTACGCCGGCAGCGCGCGTGAATTGAACGGGGCGCGGTACACGATGAGCGAGACGTCGGACCACTGCGAGCGCAACCGCAAGACCGTGTACCAGGTGTGCGAAGGCGAGGTGAACGGCACGCTCAACCGGTTGCTCTGGGGCGGCATCAA
>JAFRNO010000207.1 GCA_017430155.1 Kiritimatiellia bacterium
GCACGCTGCCCTCCCACGAGAGTCCGCATGCGTAGAGGATGTCGAACTCCGCCTCGGTGAACGGAGGCGCAACCTTGTTCTTCACGACCTTCACGCGCGTCCTGTTTCCGACGACCGCGTTCGTCGTGTCCTTGACCTGCCCGATGCGCTGCACCTGCAGGCGGCACGACGCGTAGAACTTGAGGGCCTTGCCTCCCGGCGTCGTCTCGGGGTTGCCGAACATCACGCCGATCTTCTCGCGCACCTGGTTCGTGAAGATGCAGAGCGTCTTCGTCTGGTTCAGGACGCCCGTGAGCTTGCGCATCGCCTGGCTCATCAGGCGCGCCTGCAGGCCCATGTGGCTGTCGCCCATGTTGCCGTCGATCTCCGCCTGCGGCGTGAGCGCCGCCACGGAGTCGACCACGATCACGTCGAGCGCGCCCGACTTGCAGAGCTGCTCGCAGATCGAGAGCGCCTCCTCGCCGCTGTTCGGCTGGGAAACGAGCAAATCGTCGAGGTTCACGCCGATCTTCTTCGCGTAGCCCGGGTCGAGCGCGTGCTCGGCGTCGATGAACGCCGCGACTCCCCCCGCCTTCTGCGCGTTCGCCACCACGTGCAGGGCGAGGGTCGTCTTGCCGCTCGACTCCTGGCCGTAGCACTCCACCACGCGCCCGCGCGGCAGGCCGCCCACGCCGAGCGCGAGGTCCAGCGACAGCGCGCCCGTGGAAATCACCGGAATGTCCGCATGCTCCTGCCCGCCAAGCCGCATGATCGAGAGCTCTCCGAACTCCTTCTTGATCTGGCTCAGCACGGCGTCCAGCGCCGTGTTCGTCTTCTTCGCGGGTGCGGCGGAAGCCTCCGTCGCCTTCTCTTTCTTTTCTGCCATGTTCTCTCCTCAATGTCCTGACAGGATGAATTATACCAAATCACCCCCCTGCGGGCAAGTGCGCGTTGACGCCGATTCGGCAAACGTCCTCCCGCTAGAACCGCACCACGCAGGAGCGCTGGAACGGCGGGAGTCTGCACGGACCGGCGGGGAGCGCGACGGAACGGTCCTCCCAGGGCAGATAGACGCTGAACCCCTTCTGCGAACTGAACGGCAGCACGACGCCCTCCAGCGTCCGCGGAGCGATCCCCCGACGGTACTCAGACTCCCATGTGTTGGCCTTGTCACGGCACCAGAGGACGGTCGTCCGCCGCCCCTTGAGCCCGTAGACGCGCAGGTCCTTCGTCTCCGTGCGGAACGGACGGAAATCCTCGGCGACGGGATCGAGGCCCTCCACCGCCTTCGCGAAGCGCCCGAAATGGTGCCACAGGCCATGGCGGTCGAGGTACTGGTGGTCCCAATGCCACGGCTGGCCGCACCCGGCCGCGCCCGCGAAGAACGGTGCGAAGATCTCGTCGTGGAGAAGCATCCCCTTCGCGTCGAGGTCGTAGAGGTCGGACGGCCCCGTGTGGTTCGCACGCACGGCGCCGACCTCGGCGAGCAGCGCCGGACGGTCCGGACGCCGGTCCAGCAGCTCGCGCACCGCGTCGGCGCTCAGCACGTCCACCGGCCCGCGGCACACGTCGAGCTCGGCCCCGGGATCCAGATAGCGGTGCGCCTGCATGAACGCATTTCCCTTCACCCGGCCCAGGTAGTCATAGATGCGGAAAGCGCCGGTGCCGGAAAAACTGCCGAGGTTCTGCACGACCATCTGGCGCGGGAAGAGCGCGCCGAGCGCGTCCAGCATCCGGTTGCTCCAGTCCTCGTACGCGTCCAACGGCCCCGTCGCGTTGATCTCGTTCCAGAGTTCCCAGCAGATCACCGCGGGCGAATCGCCCAGCCCCAGCGACTTGAGGTAGCGCGCCTTCCCGAGATAGATGTCGAAACACTCCCGCGACGCGTAGAACGCGCGCATGTTCCCCGCGTAGGGCGCGTAGAGCGGACGGTTGAAGAACGCCGAATACATTCCCTTCCCGACCTTGTCCGGCGGCAGCACGGACCGGAAGCTCTCCAGCGTGAACTTGATCTTGATGCCGAGCTCCTCGGCGAGACGCACGGTCTTCGTCAGGGTCTCCGCCGCCGCCGGGTCGTACTCGCCCGCCCGGGACGGCATCACCTCGAAGAACGGATGGCCCAGCCAGATGCGCAGGAAGTTGCCGCCGTTCGCGGCGAACGCGCGCATGCGCGCGAAATAGCGCGCCTCGCAGGCCGCGCGGTCGTTGCCTTCCGTGCCGTAGAGCCGGTCGAAGCAGATGTTGCAGCCAATGGGTATCCAGGCCCGCCCGTCCTCCGTGCAGAAATAACGCGGCGCCGCGGGACTCACGTCAATGAAACGCCCGACCGCCTGCGCGGACGCGCACAAAGCCGCAACCAGCGCGACGCAGAGCAGAGCTCTCCTCGTCATGTCACTGTCCCCCTAGCGGAAGATCAACCGCGTGCCCTTGGGCATGATCGACAGCGTGCCGGGGCCGGAGAGCACCGGATAGAGCTCCGGACGGGTCGCCAGCGACACCTCGCCCACGTAGGACTTCCCCGCGATGCGGAGCGAGTTGACCACGTTCGTGCCGGCGAAGTCGAGGTGCAGGCGCGCGCCGTCCGCCACCTCGATGTTCAGGTGCTCGGGCAGGTCGATCGGACGCTCCGCCTCCACGCGGCAGAGCCACGCCGCGTCCAGCAGCATCGTGCGGTCGACCGGATTTTCCTCGTCGCCGTCCCACACGCTCGCACCTTGGAACCCCACGTCATACGTCCCGCCCTCCGGCGGCACGGCGAAGGTGAACGCGTACTCGTTGAAGTTCGTCGTGGCCGCGTTGTCCGACCGGCCCACGAAATTCGTCACGCCGTCGCGCGCCAGATACGCAAGAACCGGGTTGAGTCCAAGATTCACTTCCGGCACCGTCGTACCGCGCGATTTCAAGTTCACCGTCAGGCGGTACAACCCGCCCGTCGGGAACGTCACGGACTGGTAGAGCCGATCGTCGTTCACCAACTTGAACATGGCATTCCCCTCAAAACGACCGCGGCCGAAATAGTTCACGTACAGAGCCTCCCCCCAGGTCAGGAAGGACGAACCTGATCTCGAGCCAGGCTTGGGCGTGACGTCGTAGCTCCACGAACTGGACGAATTGATGCCCGGATCGGCCAAGAAGTTATCTTCGGACGCACGTCCCGCGAGAAGGACGAGGTTGTCGAGGATGCCGTGGCCACAGGCCGGACTCGTCAGAACACCCGTCAGGGTGAGAGTGACGGGCGTCTGGCCGTCCGCTGTGAAAGCATTCGGCCATTTGCGCGGCACAAGCCGGTGTTCGGCCGTGGAAATTCGGCCGAGCGCCGTCACGACGCCCCCGATGGAAACCTCCGCGTCCACGCCGTAGGACTTGCCGGACGAATAGGTTGTGACGCACCAGGTGCTCATGTCCGCCTGTACGTACCATCGCCCGGCGGGGGGCGTGAAGGTCGTCACGAGCTTCGATCCAGCGCCCGTCATGTAGAACTGCGTCGTTCCACCAGTCGACCACGGACGGTTGTAGTAGGTAAAGTTGTTGACTCCGTAGACGGAGAACGTCGTGTAGGCGAACGAGCCGGTCAGTTCGCTGCTCGCCGTTGTCGTGCCGCCGCTCGCGAACTGTTCTACCGTGAATCCCGACACGCGGTTCGTGTTGTCGAGCGTAAAACCATTCACGAAATCCAGAGTGTGCTTCTCGAAGTCGCCGTTCGGGATGGTCCAACGTCCCACCTCGGTCTCGGGAATCTTCAACTTGATCGCGTCGAACTGCGTGCAATAGTCGCCCCCTACGTCCTTCGACTTGAACCACAGCTGGTAGGTGGTGCCGACCTGAAGCGGAACGGCGTCGAACGAAAAATGCCGCCATCCGGTCTGGTCCGAAGCCATACCGAATTCGCCAACGGACACCAAATCCGCCTGGCTCGTGCCGATCATCACGTCCAGATGCGTTCCTGCGTGCCCCGCGCGTGGCGCCGCCCAGAACTCCAGCGCGTAATTCCCCGTCTCCGGAACGGTAAACGCGCACCAGGCCGAGGCGTTGTGCTTGACGACGAGGCAGTTCTTTCCATTGGGAGTTGCCAATGCAAGGTTCCAGTGTTGCTTTGCCCCAAACGTGTTGTCAAACACGAAAACCTCACTGAAACTATCGCTTGGCACAATGCCATGCCAACCTTTATACTCCTCGTTTCGGATGTACTTATAGGCGTCGTTCAGACTCGTGGCGTTGTATGACTCGAAATCCCATTCGGGAATCGCGGCGGCCACGTTGCGGTCAGGCCCCGGCACGACATTGGCCTTGCGGTCGGGATCGGCGAGCGTGAGCAGACCGCCCGACACGACGAGGTTCGTCACCCCTTCGGGTACCTCGTCGAGCAGCAACGGGCCATTCCCCGCCTTGACGAACCGTCCCGTGCCGGCGGACGGCGCCTTCGTCACCTGTGGACCGGCGTAGGTCACCGTGGAAGTGACGGTGTCACCGGGCACGCCGACGACCGGCAGCGGCTGCCCGAGCGTGACCGGTCCCTCGTCCACGCACACATGCACCGTGCGCGGCGCAGGCTGCGTGAGAGACGGCATCACGAGCGTATCCGCGCCCGTCTTCACGAGCGTGCCGTCACCGGACACCGAAAGCGAAGCAAGCGCACCGCCATTCACCTCGAAAACAGTGTTGGTGGCAAGCGTCACGGCGACGGCGGCGGGCTTCTGCGGCGGCACGGCGTCGCGCCACTTCGCGAGCAGCCAGTTGGACACCGACACGCGCTCAACTTCGGAAAGGCGGTTCGTGAAGAGGAGCATCTCGCAGATGTATTCGCCGCCCGCGCGCTTACCGCCCGCGGTCTGCGTCGTGCTTGTCGGACCGAACATCGGATTGTAGCCGTTCGCGTCCTTCCAGAAATCCCGGTCGTTGTAGAAGCACTGTGCCGACTGACGCATCTCGAGGCAGTCCACCTCGATCACGTGGATGCCCGTTCCCTGCCCCGTCGTGAACGGATCTAGCTCGATACCGTCGCGGAACGTGCGCGAGGCATGCATCGGTTTGTTCTCAAAGTTGTGGGCAATCCAGATGGCGGCATCCGCGCCACCGGCTCCATTCGGCTGGAAATAGGGCTCTTGACCCTTTCTCTGGCCAAGAACATACCCCCACGTCGATTGCGCGCCGTGTACGATGAACACATGGTAGAGATTGTTGACCGTCGCCTGCCCGCCGGCAGGGTTCTGCCAGTTCATCCAGCAGCCTGATGCGTACCCGCGGAAATAGACGACCGCCTTGTTGGTGTAGGTCGCCTCTTGGGGACAAAGGTTCGTCCATGTGTGGTCCACAATGGCGTAGTAGTGGTTCGTCGCC
>JAFRNO010000032.1 GCA_017430155.1 Kiritimatiellia bacterium
CACGATGGCGACGATCGGCATGGTCATCGGCATCATGGTGGGCATGACGCTTGTCAACTGGGCGGTGCGGAAGGGCCATGTGAAGAACGTCCGCACGTTCGAGGAGCTGAGCGAGGTGGAGCAGCGCGGGTTCTATCCGCCGAACGCGCAGCCCCCCGCCGGGAAGCAGACCGTTCTCTGCGACTCCATCGACTCCCTCGCCTGGCATCTGGCGGTGATCGGACTTGCGGTGTTCGTGGGCTACGGGCTCAAGTCCCTCCTCGTCTTCGCCGGAGGCTACCTTCCGGACCACGTGCGTGAGCTCCGCATCATCGAGTCCATCCCGCTGTTCCCTCTGTGCATGCTGGGCGGGCTGTTCATCCAGATGCTGCTCGTCGCCACCAAGCTCGACTCGCTCGTGGACCGCGGGCAGATCAACCGCCTCGGCGGCGCGTCGCTCGACTTCCTCGTGGTCGCCGCCGTGGCGACGATCCGACTGGACTTCATCGTCAGGTACTGGCAGCCGCTTGTGATCCTCGTCGTGGCGGGCGTGGCGTGGTCGCTGTTCGGCGCGTACTGGCTGGCGAGGCGCATGTTCAGCGAAGACTGGTTCGAACGCGCCATCGTCGAGTTCGGGCAGTACACCGGCGTGACGGCGACGGGTCTGCTCCTCCTTCGGACGGTCGATCCCGATTCCAAGACGTCGGTGTCCACCGTGTTCGGCTGCAAGCAGCTGTTCCACGAGCCGCTGATCGGCGGGGTGTGGGTTGCGATGTCGGTTCCGCTCGTGTTCAAGCTCGGGCCGTGGCCCGTCCTCTTCATCAGCATCGGGGCGCTGGTGCTGTGGACACTCGTGTGGCTCCTCTTCCTGCGCCGCCCCCGCGCGCGAAATGTGGTATAATACGGCCATGAGACTTCAGCGACGAGACTTTCTCCGCGGCGCCGTGGCGGCGTGCGCGTTTCCGTACCTGCGCGCGTCGGCCGCCTCGCCGAACGGCAAGGTGAACATGGCGTTCGTCGGCATCGGCCACCAGGCCGCGCACGACTTCTCCATGTTCGCGTACTACAAGGACCTCGTGAACGTGGTCGCACTCTGCGACACGCAGATGGGCGCGTCCCACACGCAGAACGTCCTGAGGGAGTATCCAAGCGTCCCGCGCTACCAGGACTTCCGGAAGATGCTCGACGAGCACGCCGCCGAGATCGACGCCGTCTGCGTCGCCACGCCCGACTTCTCGCACTTCCCCGCCGCGATGCTCGCGATGTCGATGGGCAAGGCCGTGTACTGCGAGAAGCCGATGTGCAACTGCTTCCGCGAGATCGCCCTGATGACCGCCGCCGCGAAGCGGTACAAGGTCGTCACGCAGATGGGCAACCAGGGCCACTCGGACGCGAACTACTGGCAGATGAAGGCGCTCGTGGAGTCGGGCGCGATCAAGGACGTGACGAAGATCAACGCCTTCATGTGCGCGAACAACCGGCGCTGGTTCAAGTGGAAGGGCACGCTGACGGAGATGCCGGGCGAGGAGGCGGAGCCGGCGGAGATGGACTGGGGCGTGTGGCTCTCGCAGCGCCCGTTCCGCCCCTACAACCACAACTTCATCAACGGCGACTGGCGCTGCTTCTACGAGTACGGCACGGGCGCGCTCGGCGACTGGGGCGCGCACATCTTCGACGCCGCGCACGAGTTCCTGAAGCTCGGCCTGCCGAGCCGCATCGAGACCGTGAAGAACGACCGCCGCACGCCCGTCGTCTACCCCATGGCCTCCACGATCCGCTACGTGTTCCCCGCGCGCGGCCCCGGCCTTCCGGAATGCACGCTCGAGTGGAGCGACGGCGCGGACAACTTCCCCGCCCTGCCGGAGAACGTCACGGACAAGAAGTGGCGGCGCAAGAACTACGGCGCGGAGCTCTACCTCGCCGACGGACGCGTCTTCGCGCGCTCGAGCCACGGCTCGCCCCTCCAGCTCGTCGCGGGCGGCAACCCGCGCGACCCCGAGGTGAAGAAGATGCTCAAGGACTTCCCGAAGGGCAAGAGCGGACACTACCTCAACTTCATCCGCGCCGTGAAGGGCGAGGAGAAGGCGAACAGCGACTTCGCGGTGGCGGGGCCGCTCTCGGAGGTGCTCGCCCTCGGCGCGCTCGCGCAGCGCCTCGCGGTTCCCGTGCTCACGTTCGACCGCGAGAAGCTCCGCTTCACGGACAACGACGCCGCCAACGCCCTGCTCGACGGCCCGCCCGTCCGCCAGGGCTGGGAGGAATTCGCCCGCCTGTGATTCCGGGAGCGGCCGCGCTTGTCGCGGCCATCTGAACGAAAACTTGATCGGAGACATTTCACATGAGCATGAAGTTCGCGGTGATCGGGCATCCGGTGGCGCATTCGCTGTCGCCGAAGATGCACCAGGCCAATTTCAAGGCGATCGGCTTCGACGGCACGTACGAGAAGTTCGACGTGGCGCCGGAGGACGTGGCGTCGTTCGTGCGCGCGAAGCAGCGCGAGGGCTACGCGGGCCTCAACGTGACGGTGCCGCACAAGCTCGCGGTGATCCCGCTCCTCGACCACGTGGACGTGAGCGTGGCGCGCTACGGCGCGTGCAACACGCTCAAGTTCGAGGCCGACGGCACGATCACGGGCTACAACACGGACGTGATCGGCTTCGTGGAGGGTCTCGCCGGCCATGGCTTCACGCTCGCGGGGAAGCGGGTGTTCATCGTCGGCTGCGGCGGCGCCGGGAGCGCGCTCGCCACCGCGTGTTGCTACGAGAAGGCCGCGTCACTCGTCCTCGCCGACCTCGACGCCGCGCGCGTGGCGGCGCTCGCCGCGAAGCTGGACGCGCTTGGCCTCGGCACCGCCGTGGAG
>JAFRNO010000208.1 GCA_017430155.1 Kiritimatiellia bacterium
CGCTGCACAATGAGGTTTTTCTTGGATGAGAACTTCCCCCGCTCTTCCGCAGACTTCATAGAGTCGTGCGGACATGAGGCAGTTCGCTTTGACGATGCGTGTTCTTCTGGCGACGACGACGAAAAAGTGTTTGCGGCAGCACAGCGGCGCGGCGCGGCAATCCTGACTTCAGACCGGGACTTCTATCATACGATTCCGCTTCTTCACCCATCCCACGCAGGGATCGTCGTCATTGCGCTACGTCAACCTAGCAGAACGTTGATAAACAGCCGCCTGAAATGGTTCATGGAGAACATAGAAGGGCCGTTGGACAATCGCGTTTTCATTCTTCGCGACTTTTCATATCGCACGCGTTGAATAATCGGATGTTCTTTTGATTTCACAAAGCCGCGAAATCAATGCCCAATCGTGTGATGGATTTCGTCCGCACCGTAATCACACTGCGATGATTGCGCCGCTTGGCGAACTGCCGGCCTACGCCGGTACGGCCAACGCATCAAAAATTCCTTCTCCCCGCTGACGCGAGGTAGAACGAATTTTTGATGCGTTGGAAGTGTTTCAGCAGCCAGCAGCCAGCGTTCAGCGTCCAGTACGGGTGGTCGTGGCGCGTCTTCTGGCTTTCAGGAGGTGTTCCAGGCGCTATTTTCGAGCGCGCCCGCCTCTTTTGTGAGCGCGCGGGCATCGAGCCCGCGCGGGTTCGAGTCCGTCGCCTGTCTTTCCTGCCGTCCTTCTACGCCGCGAGCATGAGCTTCAGCAGCTTGTCGTCGTCCCATGTGAGTTCCTTTCGCTTCACGCTGATTCCGCCGAAGACCGACTTGTCGAGCCGCAGCACGTTCATGACGACGTGTCTGAGCATTGCGAGGTTCTCCGCGAGGTCTTCCCGCCTCGCCCGGGACCTGTCCTCGTCGAAGTCCATGTCGAGTATCCAGTGCATGGCCTCTACGCCCCAGTGCGCGCGGATGGCCTCGAGCGCGCGCTTAGGGTCGACCGGCAGCGACGAGATGAAGAACCGCGTCTCGCTTGTCGTCTTCCCGGTGCTCTTGTCGTACACGACGGACTCGACCATGCAGACGCTTCTCAAGCCTGCCCATTTGTCCCTGTCCTCGAACCAGTCGATGTCGTCCGTCTGCCAGCACGTGCGCGTCTCCACGCGGCCGTGACCATTGTCCACTGTCTTCGCCTTCTTGAATTTCGCCTTGAACGCCGGGTCCTGCATGAACGCGCGTATCTCGTCGTGCATCGTCGACTGGTTGCCCTTGAGCGATATGACGTAGCCCGCGCCGCGCTTCAGTATCTTCCGGACGATCTTCCTCTGGCATCCGGCTGCGTCTATCGTGACGATTGCGCCCTTGACGTACAGGACGTCGAGAAGGCAGGGGATCGCCGTGATCTCGTTGGACTTCTCGTCGGCCTTGACCTGCCCGATGACGAGCTTCGTCCGGTTTGAGTGGGCGCTCACTATGCAGGGCATCTTGCCGTCTTTCGTAAGTGCCCTGCGAAGAATCTTTCCGTCTACCGATATGATGTCGCCCGTGACATCGGTTGCCGATCTTAGCCATTCGACTATCGCGGCGTTGAAGCGCTTCGGGTCGATCTTGCCGAGGACGCGGCGGAATGTGTCGTGGCTCGGGATGCCGTTTCGGAGGGGCAGGAACTTCTTGAGGAACTTGAACTTCGCCTTGCCGAAACGCTCGAAGTCCGTCGGGCCCTTCGCCCCGCCTATCATCGCGCACACCGCGATCATCAGTATCTCGTAGAGCGGGTACTTCTTCCTCCTGTCGATCCTGAAGTCGGCGACGGACATGAGCGCCTCCTTCAGCGTGAGCGGCCTTTTCAGCGCCTCGAGCGCATGCCTTGCGAGCGTTGCCGGGTCCATGTCGTTTTTTTTCTCCTTTCCCACTTGACAAAGCGACTACTATAGTATATAATATCGCGCATGAAAAGTCAAGTCAGGCTGTTGAAGGCCGTCGAGAGGGCGGAGCGCATGGCGCGTGGGCGCCTGTGCGTCCTCTCCCGCGCCAAGGGCGGAGGGGAGTTCTACCACCTCCAGTACAGGAAGGACACGAAGCTCCACCAGAGGTACGTGTCCCGCGACAAGGCGCCCGCCTACAAGAGGGCGACCGAGGCGTACCGCAGGTTCATGGCGCTCGTCGACGCGTTCGTGGACGAGATGTCCGCGAAGTGCGCGGCGGAAATAGAAAAGGAGGCGAAGGATGCGAGAGGAAGGGCCAAGGCGGCTCGACACACGGCATCTGCACGCATTCAGGGCAAAGTCATCGAAGCGTAGGCTCGATGCCTACGCACAAAAAGACGGTCGGGCGCGTCCGATTGGGCGTCCCCGGGAGGCCCAGTGACGCGCTTGACGCGCCACGACCGCTCGGATTGGCCGCTGGCCGCTGGTTGTTGGATGCTGAGACACTTCCAACGCATTAAAACTGATCCAGGGGCCCCGAAGGGGAAGGATCGGTTTTTTATGCGTTGGCCGTACATGGTCGGCTGACCCCCTTGCGCGACGGCGGCGGTTTTTGGTATACTACGCGCTTCCGCGCCCAAAGACGGGGCGGACGCGGCTGAAAACCGCGAACAAGGACAAACCCAAACGTACAGAAAAGTATTATGGCAATCAGGAAACCCACGCCTCCCCAGGCGAAGAGCGCCGCGATGGCGGAGATGCTCTCGGCCGCGGTGGACGAGGCGAAGTTCAAGACCGGTTCGGTGGTCGAGGGGACCGTCACGGCGCTCAAGGGCGACGACGTGTTCGTCGACATCGGCTACAAGTCCGCTGGCGCGGTGCCGCTCGCGGAGTTCGGCGAAGGCGCAGATCCGAAGGTCGGCGACAAGACGACGGTGATGATCGTGAAGCTCGAGGACGACAAGACGGGCATGATCGAGCTCTCCAAGCGCCGCGCCGACGAGAAGATTCGCTGGGAGAAGATCCTCGACCGCTACGTCGAGGGGTGCGTCGTCACCGGCACCATCAAGAGCGCGGTCCGCGGCGGCCTCATCGTGCAGGTCGACGACGTCGAGGCGTTCCTCCCCGGCTCGCAGGTCGAGATCACCCCGGTCAAGGAGCTCGAGCCATACGTCGGGCAGACGTTCGACTTCAAGGTCATCAAGATCTCCAACGAGCGCCGCAACCTCATCGTCTCGCGGCGCGAGCTCATCGAGGGCACGCTCGCGGAGAAGCGGGCGGAGCTGCTGGCGACGCTCCAGAAGGGCGAGCTGCGCAAGGGCCGCGTGAAGAACATCACCGACTTCGGCGCGTTCGTCGACCTCGACGGCATCGACGGGCTGCTCCACATCACCGACATGAGCTGGGGCCGCATCAAGCATCCGAGCGAGCTGCTCAAGGTCGGCCAGGAGGTCGAGGTCATGGTCCTCGACGTCGACCGCGACCGCGAGCGCATCTCGCTTGGCC
>JAFRNO010000209.1 GCA_017430155.1 Kiritimatiellia bacterium
GAAGGGCGCCGTCGTGGAGGCGGCGGGCGCCGCCGGCGAGCGTTACGCCCGCGCGACGCTCGCGCAGCTCGTGAAGCTGGGCGGCGGGCGCGCCCCGTGCTGCGTGATCGAGGACTGGCCGGCGTTCCGTCTGCGCGGCTTAATGAACGACTGCGGGCGCAACTTCCAGTCCAAGGCCTCCATCCTCGCCACGCTCGACCTCATGGCCAAGTACAAGTACAACTTCTACCACTGGCATCTCACGGACGACCCCGCCTGGCGTCTCGAGTCGAAGCGCCATCCCGAACTGCAGTCCTCCGCCGCGTTCACGCGCCAGCCCGGCCTCTTCTACAAGCAGGACGACTTCCGCGAGATTTTCTCCGCGGCCGAGCGTCTCGGCATCATGATCGTCCCCGAACTCGACATGCCCGGGCACTGCGCCGCGTTCCGCCGCGCGTTCGGCCTCGCGCGCATGGACGACCCGCGCGTGGGCGGAATCCTCGCCGACCTCATCGACGAGCTCTGCACGCTCGTGCCCGCGGACCGCATGCCGTACATCCACATCGGTTCGGACGAGGTGCGCCCCGGCGTGGAGTCCGTGCCGTCCGAATGGTACGAGCTGTGGGCCGAGGCCGTCCGCCGCAACGGCCGCACGCCGATTCTCTGGGTGCCCGGCCACAGCGCGCCGGCCGGTGCCCGCGTGGTGGACATGGTGTGGGGACAGCGCGGCGAGCCGTCCGATGCCGGACACGATTTCTTTGACACCACGAAGTCCTATTACCTCAACCACCTTGACACGTTCGAGATCCTTTCCGCCGCCACCTACCAGCAACCCTGCCGTTGGCAGGATAAAAAGGACAAGTGCCTGGGGCCGGTGCTCTCGTACTGGCACGACGTGGCGGCGTCCGACACGGAGCAGCTGATGCGCGACGCGAACGTGTTTCCCGCCCTCGTCGCCTTTGCGGACACCTACTGGTGCGGCCGCGAACGCGACTATCCCGAGTTCTGGGGACGGCTTCCGCTGGCGGACGACCCGCTCTTCGCGCAGGCGGCCGACCTCGAACGCCGTCTCATGGCGCAGAAGAACAAGGTGCTCGGCACCACGCCGTATGCGTTCCAGTACGTGCCGCAGACGCAGCTGCGCTGGCGGATTACCGATTTCGACGGCACGGTTCTCGCCACGAACGCGGCGCAGGCCACCATCATGCCGCAGCACGCGATCTTCTCCACGCCCGGCGACTACCAGCCGTCAAAGGCGAGCCGTGGCGTGCGCGCCGAGACGTGGATCCACAGCGAGACGCGCCGCGAAGTGGGCGCGTGGATTGGTTTCACCGCCTTCAGCCGCGCACGCGACCGCGCGATCCCGTCGGCCGGCGCGTGGAACCGCTACGGGGCGACGGTCTCGGTCAACGGCGTGGCCGTGGCGCCGCCGGAATGGCCGTCTCCCGGTACGAAGCTGAACCGCGAGGTGCCGTTCACGAACGAGGAGTACTGCATGCGTCCGCCCACGCGCATCGTCCTTGAGCAGGGTTGGAACCACGTGGAGCTTTCCATCCCGCGTCCGCCGAAGACCACGCTCGACAACCGCTGGGCGGCGACGTTCATCCCCGTGGCGGGCACTTCGGATCATCCTGAGGAGGTCAAGGGACTGACCTACCGGTCCTCGCCCCCGTGAGGCTCTCACGGGAAAAATATGGTATACTAGTCGCCATGAAACAAGCACTACTCTTCTTCGCGGTCTGCTCGGCGGGCGCTTGCGCCTGCGCGGCGGACGTTTCCGACGACCCCGAACCCCGTCCCGTCACGCAGACGATCCGCCTGCTGGAGGACGGCAACATCGGCCGCCACTGGTACACGTGGCTGCGCTCGCAGCGCGCGCGCGACGTTGATCCCGACCGCGTGTTCACGGCCGAAGGCTCCACGCTGAAGGTCTCCGGCACCGACATGGGCTGCGTCACCACGCGCGAGGCGTTCCGTGACTACCGCCTCACGCTCGAGTTCCGCTATGTCGACAACGACAGGCAGCTCAACAAGACGGCCGCCCGCGACGGCGGCATCCTCTTCCACTCCACCGGTCCCGACGGCGTCTACGGCAACGGCATCTGGATGAGCTCCTTCGAGTACAACATCATCCAGGGCGCGTCCGGCGACCTCATCGTGGTGGGCAGCCGCAAGCAGTGCCCCGGCCGCTACCGCTGCCGTGGGCGCGTGGACGCCGCCACGCGCGGCAAGTCGTGCCAGCACTGGGATCCCGCGGGCGTGGAGATCGAGCTCGTGGACGGCGGGCGCATCCGCCGCCCCGACGTGGACCTCGAGTGGAAGAACCTCAAGACCCAGCCGCTCTCGCCCAACGAGCGTCCCGTCGGCGAGTGGAACCGCGCCGAGGTCGTCTGCAAGGGCGACACCGTCGTCTTCTACTTCAACGGCATGAAGGTGGGCGAGTACCACGACCTCCACCCGTCGGGCGGGCGCATCCAGCTCCAGAGCGAGGGGTTTGGAATCGAGTACCGCAACATCGTGCTGGAACCGCTTAAGAAATAACAACGAAAGAGGAACACACATGAAGACTGCATTGCTTACGGCCGCGGCGCTTTCCGCCCTGGCCGCCTTTGCCGAGCCGAACGACTGGGAGAACACGGCCGTCAACTCCCGCAACCGCGAGCCCGCGCGCGCCTACTCGATGCCGCTCGCCTCGGTCGACGCCGCGCTCACGGACGCCCTCGAGCCCGCGACGCCCTACCGGGTGTCGCTCAACGGCACGTGGAAGATCAGCTGGTGCGGCAACCCCGCGCTGCGTCCGCTCAACTTCTGGACGACGGACTTCGACGACTCCGACTGGTTCACGATCGACGTGCCGAGCTGCGTGGAGATGCGCGGGTTCGGCTCGCCCGGCTACGTGAACGTGCGCTACCCCCACGCGAACAAGTGGCCGCGCATCCTCAACCGCGACACGGAGAAGCCCGACTACAACCCCGTCTCCTCCTACCGCCGCACGTTCACCGTGCCCAAGGACTGGGCCGGGCGCGACGTGTTCATCCGCTTCGACGGCGTGTATTCCGCCTACTACGTGTGGGTGAACGGGAAGCAGGTGGGCTACGCCGAGGACTCCAAGCTCCCGAGCGAGTTCAACATCACGCAGTACCTCAAGGACGGCGAGAACCAGCTCGCGGTGGAGGTCTACCGCTGGTGCGACGGCTCCTACCTTGAGGACCAGGACATGTTCCGCTATTCGGGCATCTACCGCGACGTGTCGCTCTTCGCGACGCCCAAGGTGCGCCTTGACGACTTCTACGTCACGCAGACCTTCTCGCCCGACTACCGCAACGCGACGCTGAACCTGAAGACGACGGTGCGCGGCGGCGACGCGAAGGTCTCGGCCACGCTCTACGACGCGGCGTTCCGCCCCGTGGGCACGTTCACCGACAAGCTCGACGTGCCGAACGTGCGCCTGTGGTCGGCGGAGGATCCCTACCTCTATACCCTCGTGATGAAGGCCGGCGACGACATCCGCGCGTGCCGCGTGGGCTTCAAGGAAGTGAAGATCGTGGGCAACGCGATCGTCTTTAACGGCAAGAAGATCAAGTTCAAGGGCGTGAACCGCCACGAGTGCAGCCCCGAAAACGGACGCACCGTGTCGATGGCGGAGATGCTGAAGGACATCACGCTCTTCAAGCAGTTCAACATCAACACTGTCCGCACC
>JAFRNO010000210.1 GCA_017430155.1 Kiritimatiellia bacterium
GACATACGTGAAGCGCGGGAAGCGCGCCAGGTAGCAGACCGGACCCCACACCGTTGAAAACGGCGCCAGGTCCTTGAATCCCGTCTTGAGCGCGTAGAACGGGTCGCGCCAGCCGACGAGCGCCTCGGCCTGCCCCGTGTAGTCCTGCACCTCCAGGAGCTGAAGACCCGCGCAGGACGGCGTGCGCAGGAAGCTCTCGACCTCCTCCTTGTAGATGAGCCGGTTCAGCTTCGCGGACGCGGCGTGGTACTCGCGCTGGAACCGAAGCGTCCCTTTGCGCGCCGCCGTGTCGCGGTGGCGGGTGAGGTTCCACGGACGCATCGTGCCCGTGAACGGCGCGAACAGCTCGTCCCAGATCGGATAGACCGGCCACTGCCCGATCTCGTGCGCCACGGTCGGGATCTTCGCCGCCGAATAGATGTCCTCGTAGTCCCAGTCCGTGCGCGGCATCAGCTTCTCGCGCGCCAGCCCCTTTTCGGGCACCCTGTGCGAGAGCGAGAAGTCGTCCGCCGGCGTGAGCTTCCGCGCGGAGGACGCGTAGCACAGCGCGCGCGGATCGTACTTCTTGTGCTCCGCCACCCACTTCCCCATCGTCTCGAAGTTCGAGTTGCCCAGTTCGTTGCCGACCGTGAGCGAGGTGAACGACGGCGAGTTGCCGTAGGCGTCCGCGATCGCCTTCAGCTCGCGCCGGACGAACCCGTCCACGGGCTTTCCGTTGCCGACCTCGTCGCCCGTGCCCATCCACGCGTCCGTCCAGATCCCCGCCTCGGGATGGAGGAGCACGCCCAGCTCGTCCGCCGCCCTGAACGCGGCCGCCGGCGGACACCACGTGTGGAAACGGATGGCGTTCACGCCGTCCTCCTCCTTGAGCGTGCGGAACGCGCGCAGCCATTCGGCGTCCTCCATCCACGGGATGCCGTCCTTCGCGAAATTGGCGTTCTCCACGTTGCCGCGCGTGAAGATCCTCACGCCGTTCAGCGTGAGCAGATGCCCGTCCGTCCCCACCGTGCGGAACCCGAACCGGATGCGGTGCGTGAAATCGGCCGCGTCGTCGCGCAGCACGAGCGTGTAGAGCCGCGGATGGAACTCGTTCCAGCAGACGGGCTCCTCGGCGAGCGCGGCGTCCAGCATCGTGAAGCCGCGGCGGCAGGGCGACGGCGACGCGCTGACGGAGACGACCTTCAGTCCCTCCACGGCGACCGTCTCCGGCGTGGCGCGGAAGCCGTCCGGAACCTCCACGCGCAGGTGCCCGTTTGCGGGCGCGGCGGCGAACACGCGCGCGGCGCGCAGCGGATGGGCGCGGCGGAGCTCGATCTTTCCGAGGACGCCGTTCCACACGGCCTGCATGCTCGGGCCGTAGGCATGCGACTGGCGCGAGAAGTTGTAGCGGCAGGAGTTGTCGACGACGAGCCGCAGCTCGTGCCGGCCGGGCGTGAGACGCGCCTGCGGCAGCGCATGGACATGCGGCGTGGCGAGCGAATCGCATGCGCCCAGGCTTTCTCCGTCCCAGAACGCCTCGCTCGACCACATCACGCGTTCGAGGAACAGTTCAAGCGGATGGCGGCAGTCGTCCGCCGACAGCTCGACGGTGCGCGTCCACGTCGCCTTGCCGACATACTGCCACTCCTGCACGAGCGCCTCGGCCTGCGGCTGGTCCAGGGTCGTCTGGAAGTCGCGCTCCGTCCAGCGCTTCCCGAGATGCGCCGCCGCGAGCGTTCCGGGCAGTTTCGCCTCGCCCGCGAAGCCGTCCCCTTCGACGTGCCAGACGCCCGCCAGCGAGCGGTCCGCCCGCGCGGACGCGCAAACGGCGGCCACGGCGACAAGCCACAAAAGCGTTTTCTTCATTGCCGACCTCGATTCACTTCTTTCTGCGTATTTGCAAGGTATTATACCACAAGCCCCCGCGGAACGGCGGCAAGTGTGCTATAATCTCCGCATGGCATTCAGGAAAATCTACGTGTGCGGGCACCGCAACCCGGACTGCGACACGATCATGAGCGCCTACGCGCTCGCGGACCTGCGCCGGCGCACGGGCTGGCAGAACGTCGAGGCGCTCTGTCCGGGCCGCCTGCCCCCGCGCGCCAAGTGGGTGTTCGAGCGCTTCGGACTCCAGCCGCCGCGTTCGCGCGCCGACGTGTACGTGCGCGTGCGCGACATCGTCTGCCCCGAGGTGCCGATCCTCCCCGCCGACCAGCCGCTCATCAACTCCCTGCGCACGCTGGAGTCGTCGGGCGAATCCTCCCTCCCCGTCGCGGCGGCGGACGGCGTGTTCCTCGGCATGCTCTCGCCCGCGAAGCTGCTCCCCCTCTTCATCGCGAAGGGCGACCTCTCGATCCCCACCGGAGGCGCGCCGCTCCACCGCGAGATGCCCATCCTCCAGTCGGACGACCGCGTCCACGACGTGAAGGCAATGGCCATCCGCAACGCGCACAACCACTTCCCCGTCGTGGACGCGCAGGGACGCCTCCTCGGCACCGTCCTCAAGCGCGCCTTCGCCGAGACCCCGCCCTTCCGCATGATCCTCGTGGACCACAACGAGACGGCGCAAGGAATCCCCGGCGTGGACGAGATCCCCGTCATCGAGGTGGTAGACCACCACCGCGTCTCCTTCGCCCCCACCGCCGAGCCGATCCGCTACACGGCGGACGTCGTCGGCTCCACCTGCACCATCGTCGCGCGGATGTTCCGCGGCGCGGGGCTGCGTCCCTCGAAGCAGATCGCCGGCGTGCTCCTCGCGGGACTCGTCTCGGACACGCTCCTCTTCCTCTCGCCCACCACCACGGAGGTCGACCGCACGCTCGCCGCCTGGCTGGAGAAGCTGAGCGGCGTCACGGGGAAGGAGCTGATGGACGGCATGATGTCCGTCGGCTCCGCGCTCACCTCGCTCACGCCCGCGCAGGCCGTCGACTCCGACCGCAAGTCCTACGCCGAGAGCGGCTACAAGTTCTCGCTCGCGCAGCTGGAGGAATCAAACTTCGTGCTGTTCCACCGCCAGCTGGACGCGCTCGGCGCGGAGCTCGAACGCGTGCGGACGGCCGAGGGGCTCGACTTCGCCGCCCTGCTCGTCACCGACCCGCTGCGCGGCCATTCGGAACTGCTGTTCCGCGGCGCAGAAACGGTGCGCCGCGCCCTCCCGTGGCGCGTGGGCGCGCACGGCCTCTTCAACCTCCCCGGCGTCCTCTCGCGCAAGAAGCAACTTCTCCCCGAAGTCCTCTCCTGCCTGCCGTAACGCGCCTACTTCTGAAGATTCTCCTTGAACCAGGCGAGCGCGCCGGCGTGGTCGGAAAAGGCGCCGTCGAGTTGCGCCTCAAAGCAGGCGTCCAGCCATTCGCCGAACTGCGGCGAGGGCTTGTAGCCGAGGGCGATCAGGTCGCGTCCCATGAGAATGGGCTTGGGCGCGCTCGC
>JAFRNO010000211.1 GCA_017430155.1 Kiritimatiellia bacterium
CGGGAAATCTATCGCCCGGCATCGCGGCAGTTTCACCCGCCTCTCAGCCGAACGCGCGCATTATACCAAAACCGCCGCGCCCAAATCAAGCGCGGCGATTTTCAAAATTGCGGTTTGAGATTGATTGATCCATTATGCCGACAATCGCCTGTCAAGGTCGGCAAAGGCGTTTTCTATCGCCTCCACATGATACAACTCGTACATATTTACGGCGTAATCGACAAGGTTCTTCTGCAAAAGACGACGATACGCAATATCGGCGGACACCCCAAGATGCGCGGCGTAACGTTCCAGAAGATAGATGAAGAACTGGAATTCTTTGCTCATGTCACACCATCCTCAAATATGCCGAGTTCTTCGGCGAACCTGTGATTCGTTCGCTCTCCCAGATGTTGAAGATTCCCTCTGGACCGAACTGCCACATCTCCATCAAAGGGTTTGTCAACATACTGTAGGTCTGAGACTCAAGAAACAGTCCGAGCGCCTCGCGTTCGCCGTAACCGTATTTCTCGATAATCCGGCGCACGACCTCCTCGTCGTAGTAGTCGAGCATATCCACTGGAACGTTGCTCATAAGCCCCTCCCCTCCAGAAATGTCAGACATGCGAGTGCGGCATCCGACTTTAGGGCGAACTGATCCTTCAGCCGTTGTGGCAGAAGCCTGCGCAATGCCTCTTCCTCTGAATATGCGCCCTTGAAGTAGAGATTAAGAACAGGCATCGTGTTGTCGTTTGCGACAGGTCCCGCCACGATGTCGTAATCCGTATCGTTTGCCAGCCCTGTTCTGTTGCGCGTCACGTATTTCAACCATGCGGCATTGGGTTCTTCAAAACGAAGCATTCTCAAGGCAGACGCAGCCGTTTCATCAAATTCATATACAGACACGATGGCGCGGCCATCACCACGGCGAAGAACTGTCGTCCGGGCCCAACGAGACGCCTGCTCAAAGTCGGAAGTGAGATAAAACGCACAACCGAAATCCAATGCCCGTACACAGGGCATCAATCTCGGTTTCGACACCTCTACATTGCTTCCGTGGTAAAGTCTCATCGTTTACTCTTTATTGTTTCTTCTCTTGTTTTACTTGTTCTGCCATTTCGTTCCCTTCCTTTGGCAAGGCACGCATAGTATAGCATATTTCGGTTTTCCCATGGCGCAGGAAAAATGGTATAATTCCGCTCGTTCCGTATCATGGCCATTATAGACAAGAATTCATCTAACAATGAGAAGGTGGTGTTTTTCCGCTCGCTGTTCAGCGGGCGGGGAGATGTTTTGTTGAAAGGTTACGGTCAATGATAAAAAAGATACGATGTCCATATTTCGAGCTCAACGATCTGGAGCGCGCATACCACGACAAGGAGTGGGGAACGCCGTGCCGGAATGACCGCAAGCTGTTCGAGTACCTGATGTACGAGGTGCTTCAGTGTGGCCTGAGTTGGGACACGATCATCCAGAAGCGCGCGGCGTTTCGCGTCGCGTTCGAGCGGTTTGACTTCGAGAAGATCGCCCGCTACGGCGAACGCGACATCGCGCGCATCCTCGCCGTGCCGGGCATGATCCGCTCGCGGCGCAAGATCGAGGCCATCATCCACGACGCACAAAGCTTCATCGCGCTTCGTCGCGAATGCGGCACGTTCTCGAAGTGGCTCTGGGCGTTCACGGACGGAAAGACGCTGCACAATCCCGACAACGCGAAGTCCGACGACTGGACCGCGCCCGCGCGTACGGAGCTTTCGGATCGCATCGCCGCCGAACTCAAGGCGCGCGGTTTCAAGTTCCTCGGCTCGGTGACGATCTATGCGTTCATGCAGTCCGTCGGTCTCGTCAACGACCATGCCCGTTTCTGCTTCCGCTACAAGGAACTGCGCAAAGGAGATGGCGTGGCAAAGTGAGAATGCGGATCTGTAATTAAGCTGAAGAAGTTTTCGGCATCATGATTGTCAAAGCGAAAGAATTGACCTTAAAAGGAACAGCAGAAATGGCTACAACGACAGATGAGTTGTTTCAAGTTGACGGCAAGAAATGCCTGAAGTGCGGCTTGTGCGTCCAAGACTGCGCCTTTGGGGCGTTGAGGATGGACGATTCTCGCACACCGGTGATGGCGAAGCCGGATGCCTGTATGCGCTGTCAGCATTGTCTGGCTGTTTGCCCAGCGGGTGCCGTGACGCTCGATGGAATTGCACCTGAACAGTGCATATCCACCAACGGACTTGAATTGCCGGGCTTCGATGCTGCCGCCAACTGGCTGAGGGCGCGCCGCTCGATGCGCCGTTTTGCAAAGGAGGATGTTGACCGCGAAACGCTTGACCGGGTCCTGCGCGTCCTTGGCAACGCGCCGACGGGATGCAACGCGCGGTCGCTTACGTTCACGTGCTTGCCGACGCGGAAGGCGATGGAGCGGTTCAAGGAAGCGTTCATAACGACGCTGGAGAGCCACCGCGACGGTAGCAGACTGCTGCCCCGCTGGCTCGCCGTGCCGGCGATAAGGCTTCGCAATGGCGTCGGGGACATCTTCTTCCGCAACGCGTCTGGCATGCTCGTCGTATCGACGGACGAAACGAACGCGGCGGTGACGACGCCCCACGAGGACGTGACAATCGCGTGCGCGCATTTTGAACTGCTGGCCAATGCGGCGGGAATCGCCACATGCTGGTGCGGTTTCCTCGGACTCATCCAGAAAGAAGTGCCGGAGATACTGGAGCGCACGCTCGGACTTCGCCGCACGGCGCCGTTCTACGCAGTGCTCTTCGGCAAGGCGGCCGTCCGATACGCGCGCGGCGTACGACGTGACGCATACGCCCGGACAATCTACTGGGAGAAACCATGAAAAAGAACGGTGGTTAAACCTGAAGTGACAGCTACACCGGGCATGACAAGCCCATTGTCGAAGGTCAATCATTGATGAGCCAAGCATTATGAGAATCGTTAACCTGATTGAGAATACGCCAGGGGCGGAGGGATGTGTCCCTGCGCATGGGCTGGCGTTTTATGTCGAGACCGCCGCGCACAGGATTCTCGTCGATGCGGGGCCGTCGGACGAGACGCTCCGCAACGCCGAAC
>JAFRNO010000033.1 GCA_017430155.1 Kiritimatiellia bacterium
ATATGGACCTTCCCCGTCGGCGACGGGGCGAAGCGAACTCTGATGTCTGACATAGCGCGGGATAGTATACCAAAAAACCCGCGCCTGCGGGAGATGCGCGCGCGGCGCGGCCTCAGAGGGCGGCGTGGTTGCAGAGCGCCGAGACGAAGAGCGCCTTGATCGTGTGCATGCGGTTTTCCGACTCGTCGAACACCTTCGAGTACTTCGACTCGAACACCTCGTCCGTCACCTCGAGGGCGCCGCTCTCGCGCGTGACGTCCGTCTCGTGGTCGTGGAACGCGGGGAGGCAGTGCAGGAACAGGAGACGCCCGTCGATGTTGCCGGTCGCGCGCATGAGGTCCATGTTGACCTGATAGGGGCTCAGGAGCTTGATGCGCTCGGCCGTCTTGGCCTCCTCGCCCATCGACACCCACACGTCCGTGTACAGCACGTTCGCGCCCTTCACGCCCTTCACGGGGTCGTCGAACACGCGCACGTCCACGCCGTTGCGGCGCGCCACCTCGCCGGCCTCGGCGAGCACGCGCTCCTCGGGCCACAGTTCCTTCGGCGTGCAGCACACGTAGCGCACGCCCGCCTTCGCGCAGCCCATCATGAGCGAGTTCGCCACGTTGTTGCGTCCGTCGCCCACGTAGGCGACCGTGCAGTTCTCCAGGGAACCGAAGTTCTCGCGGATCGTGAGGAGGTCGGCGAGGATCTGCGTGGGGTGGTAGTCGTCCGTGAGGCCGTTCCACACGGGCACGCCCGAGTATTTCGCGAGGTCTTCGACCGTCTTCTGCGCGAAACCGCGGAAGAGGATGCCGTCGTAGATGCGGCCGAGGACGCGCGCGGTGTCCTTCACGGACTCCTTTTTGCCGAAGTGGATGTCGGGGCGCGTGAGGTACTCGGCGTTGCCGCCTTCGTCGCGGATGGCGATGAGGGCGGAGTTGCGCGTGCGGGTGGAGGACTTCTCGAAGATGAGCGCCACGTTCTTGCGGTGCAGGAGGTCGCCGCGGATCCCTGCCGCGCGGCGCGCCTTGAGCTGCGCGGCGAGGTCGATGAGACTCAGCATCTCCTCGTCGGTGAACGAGGTCATCCGCATCAGCGAGCGGTTATACAGTTCTGGCATCCAGGTGAGCATGTCTCTTCTCCACTTTCCTTTTTTTGGGAAGCGGAAAGTTTATCATATTCCACCCTTCCGCGCCACGGCGAATTTTCAAATTCTGAAATCGCCGGCCGATCCGCCCATTGCGCTACTTCTTCCAGTCGTTGTTCTTGAGGTGGTAGAGGAAACCGTCTTCGCAGCCGAGGATGACTTCGGGAATGCCGTCGTTGTCGAAATCGACCGTCGTGGGGTTGGTGGTGTGGGCCGACAGCTGCTGACCGCTCATGTCGCCCGCGTCCACGAAGATCCAGTTGCCGTCGCGCATCCCGGTCTGGATGTAGAGACGCGAGTTCTTGCCGTTCATGATGAGGTCGGGCTTGCCGTCGCCGTTCCAGTCGCAGATCGTGATCTTGCGCCGTCCCGTCGCGCCGCCGATGCCCCCGTTCCACGACTGCGGGTTCTTGCGCGCCGTGGGATGGATCACTTCGCCGTTCTCGTCGCGGAACGCCTTGCGCGGAGCCTTCAGGATGAGCGTGTCGCCCTTCTTCGCGCGTTCGAAGAAGGCGAGGTCGCCCTGCTGGTCGACCATGACGAGGTCGGTCAGACCGTCCCCGTTCATGTCGAACATGACGGGCGTGGTGCGCCACTGCGTGATCAGCTCCTTCGGGTTGTCGGTCTTCTTCGGCTTGTACCAGCCGAACTCAAGCTCGGGCTGCTCGCCGTCCCACTCCACCTCGATGCCGACGGGCGCGGCGAGCTTCGGCGCGGTGCGCGTGCCGATGTTGCGGAAGAGAAGGGGCTTGCCCCAGATCGAATTCGCCATGATGTCGGGGAGTCCGTCGCCGTCCCAGTCGGCGACGCTGAGGCACGTGTACCCCCACTTCGCCTCGGCCGGCCCCTGGATGGAACCGTTGTGTCCCGCCATAATACGGATCGGATCGGCGGTGAGCATCCCGCCGCGCGAGGCGAAGTCGCGCGACGCGTCGAACGGCTCACAGCTCAGGAGCTTCGCCTCTGCCCATTTCGGCTCCGCCACGCCCGGACCGCTCAGGTTCTCGAAAAAGCAGATGTACCCCGTTGAGTTGCCGCAGATCAAGTCGTCGTCGCCGTCGCCGTCCCAGTCTACGCCCGCCGGCGTGCAGAGGATGCCGAAGTTCACCAAGTCCGCCTGCTGGCGAAGGAAGACGGGCGGATCGAAGACGGGCATGCGGTCCACCACCTTGCCCGTGTTGCGGTAGAACGCGACGCGCCCGTCCTCCTCGCCCGAGACCATGTCCATGAGTCCGTCGCCATCCCAGTCCACCGCCGCCGGCGTGATGATGCAGAGCTCGCCGTGGAGACGCGCCCCCGTCGAATCGCGCAGCAGGCGCCCGGAGGTGTAGACGGGCATAGTGCGCGTTCCGATGTTCTCGTAGTAGGTGAAG
>JAFRNO010000034.1 GCA_017430155.1 Kiritimatiellia bacterium
CGGCAGTGGAGTGCGTCCGCGGGCGTCCAGCTTGTCCCCCGGATGAAACACGGCTTGCCGTTCACAATGAACTTCATCTCGCCCGGCTTCTTCGTGGCGATGTCGTAGTCGGCGAGCTCGAACTCGACCTTCTTGACGCCCAGCTTGAAGCTTTTCTCGGCGAGGATCGCCTTCGTGGCGCAGTCCCTCCACGCGACCTTCACGTCGTAGAGCGCCGGCTCGCCGAAGCCGAGCGGCCACCAGAGGTCGGCGTTGTCGATGCCGAACCGGAAACGCGGGGTCCAGTGCATGACCTTTCCGTTCAGGCGCCTGACGACCTTGCCCTTGCGCGCGACCGTCACCTCGATCTCGGAGGTGTCGAGGCGGCGGAATGGCCCTTCGAGCCGGAGGTCGAGCAGATACTGCGCCGACCGCTTCTCCGGGTCAAGGCTCAACAAGGCGCAGAAGTGTTCGCGGATGCGCTCGGGCTTGCGCACCACGACCCGCGCGTCGCGGAAGATGCCGGCGGAGATGAAGCGCGGGAGGATGTCCCAGCCGATCATGTGCGAGGGCTTGCGGAACGCCTCCAGCTCCGAGGTCGAGCCCGCGTTGCCGATCGGCGCAATCTCGCTGAACTGCGATTCGACGACGGGCGAGCGGAAGAGGACGGCAAGCTCGTTCTCGCCCGCGCGCACGAATTTCGTCACGTCGAACGCGTGCGGGATGAACATGTCCGCCGCCTCGCCGACCTTACGTCCGTTCACGAACACGTCGCACAGCGTGTCGAGTCCGTCGAACTCCAGCACCGCCTTTTCGTCGGACGCCACCGCACCGAGCGTGAACGTCCGCGAGTAGAGCCACTGGTGCCCCTCGTACTTCCGCGCGGCGTACTGGTTGTTCGAGTAGAAGAGGTTCGGCAGCAGGCCCGCCGCGCAGAGATCGAGTTCGTAGCAGCCCGGCACCGTCGCGGGAATGGAGATCGTCTCGGCGGGCACCTCCTCCAGCGTCCGCACGCTCCCGCGGTCGGGCGTGGGCCAGCCCTTCAGCTGCCACGCGCCGTTGAGAGAAACTGAAGAGGCCTTGGGGATGTCCGTCCCCACGGCGACGCAGGGCGACGGATCGGCCGCTCCCGCCGCCCCCACGAGCGCCAGCATCAAGACCCCTGCCGACAAAGTCTTCTTCAGTACCATCTTCCCTCTCCGATCCTGCATGTTTGAAAATATTGCGGTTAGTATAAACCTGCCGGCTCCCTCAATCCGCACGCCGCTATCGCTTGGCGTTGGCATCCTTGAGGAGACGCTTGAGCTCCTCGTACCAGGCGTCCGTGTCGACCTCCTGCGGGGTGAGGAAGAGAAGTCGGTCCTTGATGTTCTGCGGGAACGGGCGAGGGAACGGCACGACTTCGGGCGGCTGGAAGTCCGGTCCCCGGAAGTAGATCGGCGAGGCGGCCGCGCGCGGGGTCTTCGCGCCGGCGTTCTTGAGCATCGCCACATACCAGGCGTTCTCCTTCTCCACGAGCGTGCGCGTGAAAGAGAAGTGTCCGTCCGCCGGCGCGGTGAAGTTCTTCTCCTCGAACACCTCGCCGTTGCGGATCACGCGTAGGGTGAAAGACTTTCCGGGGTCGGCGTAGGCGTCCACCACGAGCGTGCGCGTCTGCGGGCCGGGCAGCAGCTTGTCGCCCGACGTCTTGCCGTCGATCTCGATGATCACGCCCGCGCCGAAGTAGGAGACCATCGTGCGCCCTTCCCTGAACGCCCGGACGATGGAGTCGCCGTCGACCTTGTCGAGTTTGGCGTAGGTGGCGTGGGAGTCGCCGGGGGTGCGCCCCACGTCGAAGGCGGCGTCGCTCGTGCCGGAGCAGGCGAGCGTGTAGCCCCTGTTGAGGAGCCTGTACCAGAACTTCTCGGCGCGCTCCTCGGGGAAGTAGAAGAAGTCGACCACGGGGACCATGTCCGGACGGCAGAGGAGCCAGAGCACCAGCTCGTTGTTGATCATGCCGTAGGTCTTGCGCCCCGTCGCCTTGTCCACGCGCACCACGTCGCCGTAGAGGGGATGCACGGGCACGGCGAGTCCCCCGCGCGCGTAGATGGTCTTCTCCGCGAGTTCGAGGTTCGTCACCTTCCGTTCGGCGTAGCCGGGACCGTAGTCCTTCGGGGAGAGCGGCGGCACGCCGACGCAGCCGTAGTGCCCGTAGATGTTCTTCGGAAACTCGTTGTTGATGCGGAGGAAGAGCCTGCCGTCGGAAAGGTACTCGCAGAGCCTGCCGTTGTCGAGGGGGTATTCGTCGTTCGCGTGCGCCTGCGAGAGCCAGATCCAGTCGTAGCGCTCGGCGCGGCAGATGAAGTTCATCTGCTGGAGGTTGGCGCGGTAGAAGTTCTCGCCGTGGACGATGTGCGCGTGGAAGTCGCCCTTGTACCAACCGCGTCTGCGGAGCTCCGGGAAGTCGAGCGACTCGACGATCTTCACCTCGCCCGTCGCGGTGAACGCGTATTCGCCTGCGGTCCAGAAGTACCGGTTCCTGTGGTGCCACACGCCCTTCGGGGCGGGATAGCCGCCCACGGGCGTGCCCGCAAAGTCGAACCCGCGCACGGGCTGTCCTGAATCCGTGATCGTGAGCTGGGCGGGGTGCCCCAGGTTGCCGTGCACCACGCGCCGCTTCGGGTCGGGCAGCGCCCACAGCGGCAGGTTCGCCGGAGCCAACGCGGGCACCACGAGCCACGGACGCACCGCCTCGCCGTAGCCGTCCTTCATCGCCTTCAGGCAGTAGACGCCCTGCACGGGGAGGACGATCTCGTAGTGGCCCTTCTCGTCCGCCTGCGCGATCTCGCCCGAGTTCGCCACCACCCACGCGCCGGGCATCGTCTTGCCCGCCACGCGGCAGGGATGGAACTCCGCCGCCGTCTGGGCTAGGACGGCGCACGCCCCCAGCGAAACAAGCAGTGCGATTCTCGATTTCATGGCATTCCTCCGTTGCCGTTTTCGGAATTCAGAAGATTGAAAAACACGCCGGCGCAGGCAAGGGCGTCGTCAAGCGCGTCGTGGCTGTTGACGCCGTCGACGCCCAGCGCGTCAATCAGATAGGCGAGCGCGTAACGCTCCAGGTCTGGACGCAGGCGCTTGGCCAGCGCCAGCGTGTCGCACGTCTCCACCCCCTGCGGGGAGAAGCTGAGTCCGAACTTCCGGCACTCGCCGTTCAGCATCCGCATGTCGAACTTGTTGTTGTGCGCCACGAGCAGCACGTCGCTGCCGAGGAACTCGAAGAACCGCCGCATCGCCTCCTCCGGCGCGAGGCCGTGCTCGGAGAGGAAATCCACCGAAAGGCCGTGCACGGCCTCCGCCCACGGGTTCATCTCGCACGTCGGGCACACGTACGCGCTGAACGAGCGCGCGCGCACGCCGCCGACGTATTCCACGGCGGCGATCTGGCAGATTTCGTCATACCACGAACAGCCGGTCGTCTCCGTGTCGAACACGACCACCCGCCCGTTCCGTGCGTATTCCGCAATCCGTGGCAACGTACTGGCGCTGATCCTCATGGCGAGATTATACCATTTCCCGCCCCGATTTGCATTCGCATCTACTTGCCGGCGCGGATTTCGTAGAGATGCGAGCCGATTTCGCGGACGGCCTCGACCGTCTCCCAGTACGGCGTGTCGCAC
>JAFRNO010000212.1 GCA_017430155.1 Kiritimatiellia bacterium
GACGATTTCTACAAGCGCCTGTGCTTTTCGGGCGATAGGAAGAAAACGCCGTACAGTGAACTGGATCCCCGGCACCTTCAGCTTCTGTGGCGGGTTCTCAATAGTTACCCCAAAAAATCCCTCAACGAGGTGTTGAAGGACGTTGACAAAAGCGGGAATCTAGAGTCCATCGCACGGTGTGCCAACTTGGAAATGATCGGGCGGCTCCTTAACGGCGAGATACGCGATGTCCCGCTGACCTCGCCGTCGGCGCAGGTGATGTTCAACAGTTTTGAGATGGAGGGTTAGTCATGTCTGCAAGTATGAGTATGACCGCAGATTATTCCGCACGGCAGGTTGTCCGGAAGAAGGCCAAAGTCACTGCTGAGAAGAAGGTCAAAGCTACTGCGGAGCAGAAGGCTGAAGCAATCGTCAAGAAGCAGGCTGCGATACAAGTGGCGACTTTCGTTCGCGCCGATTGCGCGGTCCAGGCGCAGATGGTACTGAAATTGATTGCGGAACAAAAGCTCGTTGTCGACGGAGACGATCTGGAAGGTGAATACGACGATGTCGCGGCGGACGCCGAGGGCGACTATGACTCCGAGGTTGAGTTCGTCGATGACGACGAACTCCGTAAGGATGACCAATCCTTCGACGTGCACGTGGCCCTTTCCGGCTGCGATGAGTCGGCGTTGGATACTCTTCCGCGCGTCAATGAGATCAAGATTGTTCAGAGGGGATCAGGAAAATGGGCGTGCGTTCCTCCCCGCAACCCCTTGTTGGGGCGCCGGGTCAATGGTTTCGACGTGGAGGCGCAGCGGATACTTGAAGCCGTTCGCAGACAATTCGCCTTCTACGAGGCAGTGGCGAAGTGGCTGCAGAGCGAAGGGGATGAGGTCCTTGAAAGCCCCTCAGGGTTTAAGAGGCATCACCAGCCGATGACGCGAAAAGATTTCTGCGAAACCGATTTCTGCAAGGATGTCGGTTTCCCGAGCGAGGATTCGCCGAACATTCACGCCTATTGCGAGAATTGTCGCTTGGCTTGGGCTATGTCATCCTTGCCATTGGACAGCGTTTTCACATAATAAAGCCAGGACGGCAAGCGTACAACGACAAGGGAGGATGAGCGTCCTCTGCGAGCCGCAACAGGAGGGTGCGCGTTCTCCGCGGGATCGGTCGCGCTTGTGGCGACCGTTTCAGAAAAATTCTGAAAACCTGTAATGTTTTGGGGGCGAGTACGGCCTACACTCATGGAGATACTGAGCCATGGCTACAAAAACTGAAAAAATCGACATGAATTCGCGGATCGGCGATCGTTTCGAGCCGATTCCCATTACGCCTCGCCGAATGGTTGAGGCGCTGGACAGTGACGAGGAGAAAATCAAAGGCCTCGTTCTCGGTCAGACGACCTACAAACTGAGCGACAGGTTCTACAAAACCCTCGCCGGCGAACTGGGCATTCCCTTCGGGGTGTTCGGGTTCTTCTCACCCCTGGAGGTGATGACCCGCGCCGCCGAGAAGGAGCCGGACCTGCCGCTCCGTGTCACGGTCGACACGGCGCGGGGCCAGGCCCTCGGCCTCACGCAGGACAAGGGGCTGCCCATGCCCGTGAAGTTCATTGAAGGGGTGTTGCACGAGGACCGCCGGCTGCAGGAGGTCGAATACGGCAACGGCATGCTGAGCGCCATGCTGGACCTCGACGATCCATGGAACGTGCCGAACGACAGCACCTACCACGTGCGCGTGCGCTGTCGCGTGCCCGTGGACGGCGTGGGGATGCCCGACATGAGCCTCGCGACCTGGCGTCAGGTGTGCTCGAACGGGGCGGTGGCGGAGGCTCCGCTCTTCCGCACGAAGATGGAGATCAAGGACAACAGCGGCGAGCATTTCCGCCGGCTGCTGGCGTCCTTCAGCAATCCGTCCGGCATCGAGATGCTGCAGGAGCGCATGTGCACCGCCGCCGGCACGAAGGCGTCGGTGGGCGAGGTTGTGCTGCTGGAGGGGCTGATCCGCCGCTCGGTGGCGAACACGCGCAACCAGATGCTCCTCCGCGAGCGCCTAAACGAAATCGCCGAGAACCCGTGCGTGCGCTACGGCGTGACGGACCTCACGAACATCGGCCAGAAGAAGCGTCCGCTTCTGCCCGTGGGGTGCAGCGTGGCCGACCTCCTCAACTTCGCCTCCGAGCTCGCCACGCACCATGCGGACCTGCTCAAGCCCGAGTCCACGCTCCAATCCTTCGCGGGGACGCTTCTTTCCAAGGATTTCGACTTGGAAGACCTCTATCCGAACGCGGTCCGGACCAGCAGATTCTACCTTGACGGCATCAACTTCTCGCAGGAGGCCGCGTAAGGTGACGCAATACGAGCAGAGACCCTACCAGCAAGAGGCGATCAAGGCGGCTCTCGCTGCGTTCGTGGAACGAAACCACACGTCCGTCTTGCTCGAATCGCCGGTCGGTTCGGGCAAGACATACATGGCGCTGGAGGTGATTCACCGTTTTCAGGAACATCTGGGCCGCCCGCTCAAGATCGGCTGGGTGGCGCCGCGCCACCACCTGCTACGCCAGATGATGGAGGCGAATCGCGATCTCTACCGCGACAACATCCGTCCCGTCTCGCTCTTCGAGAAGGTGCCGCCGGAGGTGGAGCTTGTCGTTCTCGACGAGGCCCACCACGAGGCGACGCAGAGCTGCGTGCTCCTCTACGAGCGGATGCGCGCCAAGTGGACGATCGGCCTCTCGGCCACGCCGATGCGGACGGACCGCATGAAGCTCTCCTTCCAGGAGACGGTGCGCACGTGTTCCATCGGCCGCCTCGTGCGGGAAGGGTACCTCAGCCCGTTCAACACGTATGTCATTCCGAACTACAGTGTGGACACGGCAGCGGATTTCTACCTGGCGGAACCCGGCCGATGGGGGAAAAGCCTCGTGTTCTTCTCCACGATCGCCGAATGCGTGGCGTTCCGCGAACGCCTCGCCGCAACCGGCGTGGCGTGCGAGGTGGTGACGGGCGAGAGCGACAAGGAGAGCCAGATCGAGGCGTTCGCAAGCGGCCGCGTGCAGGTGGTGGCGAACGTGGCGATGCTCACGGAGGGGTTCGACCAGCCCGACGTGATGAGCATCTTCGCGCGCGACGCCTCGCGTCTGCCGACGATCCAGATGTGCGGACGCGGACTCCGCCGCGCTCCCGGCAAGGCGGCCTGCAACATCGTGCAGAGCGCGAACTCGAACTACCTCTTCGAGCGCGTGGCGCCCCCGCGCAACGCCTTCCGGTGGCAGCAGGACCGGTGGCTTGCGCTGACGGACGGCACGGAGGCGATCGAGCAGACGCTGAAGGAGACCCTTCGACGGAGGGGCGCGCGCGAGAAGGCGGACCGCGCGGCGCGGAAAAGCGAGTTCCGCCACGCGGCACGGGTCGCTCCGCAGAAGTTCGCTCGCAAGATCCAACGTCTCGAACGCGCTGAAAAAGAGGAAAAGGCGTATTACTCGGCGTTCGGCGGCATCTACGACGCGCTTGCGCACTTCCGCGAGGCGGCGCACGCGGCATGCTGGGACGGTGCGCCGGGTCCGTGCGCCATCCACCTCAACAAGGGATTCGGCACGGGCCTGGAACGGGTGACGGCGATTCCCAACTTCCTGCGCGACGGCGACCGGGTGGTTCCGGCCCTGGCGGTCAACCTGCGTGTGTGCGTTGACCAGATCTGGCGGCGTTCGCTGTCGCACCGGCGGCTCGCCGTCGATCTCCTGAAGGGGATGATACGGCTCAAGCTCTCGGCGGACGGCCGCGAGCCCAGCGCGAACGAAATCAC
>JAFRNO010000213.1 GCA_017430155.1 Kiritimatiellia bacterium
CAAGCGTGACGTTGGACTCGACGAACGTTCAGGAAAACCCGATCAAGCTCGTCTCTCCTGAGACGGGCGATTGGCGTCTCTTGTCCACGTCCGCCGGCGTGTCGCTCGGTTACCTCAGCCGCTTGACCGGCATCGGATACGCGCCCGCGAGCTTCGACGGCACGCCGTTCAAGTTCACGGGCGGACGCATCTCCGCCGGCGCGCTCAACGTGCGTGCGGCGGCGACGAACTACGTGGACGCGGTGAACGGAAACGACGCGACAACGGACGGCACGACCGAGGCGACCGCGTACAAGACGCTCGCCGCCGCGCTCGCGGCGGCCAAGTCGGGCGACACGGTGGTTGCGCTGCCGGGCACGTACGCGGAAGGCACGGCTGTGCCGACTGTAACGCAGGCGGTGAGCGGCAACACGGTTCCGACCATCCCCGCGCGCGCGTTGGTGCCGTCCCGCGTGACGCTCGAATCACGCGATGGCCCGGAGGCGACGGTCATCGAGGGCGCACGCGCGACGGTGAACGCGAACGCCTACGGGTGCGGCGCAGACGCCGTGCGGTGCGTGTTCCTCTGCCAGTATGCGACCGTGCGCGGTTTCACTCTGTATAACGGGCATACGGACAGCGGCGGTGCGGACTATGCGATCAATACGGTGGACACGCATGGCGGCGGCGTAGGCGTGGCGAACGCCGGATCGGTCGCCAACGGCAAGAACAGCTTCGTGGAGAACTGCGTCATCACCAACTGTTCAGCGGCGCGCGGCGCGGGCGGTTTCTGCGGCACGTACCGCAAGTGCAAGTTCCTCGACAACAGCGCCCCTAAGCCCGGAACGGCCATCTATTGGGGCGTCGTGGAGGGATGCTTCTTCGACAACAATCCGGGCCATTCCGTCATCTACAAGTCGCCGGTCTGGAACAGCACGATTCTCGCGACGGCAAAGGGCAACATCGCTGCCGTCAACAACGAGGGAAACCGAACCGACACGCAGCAACCCATCGTGAACACGATTCTCGGCACGTCGTCGTACGTCTCATCCAACCTGGTGAACTGCGCATACGCACCCTCAACCCATAATCGTGCCTCGTTCGGTGACGCGCCAAGCGTGAACCCGGCCGTGGGCGACCTGCTGATCGGGAACGATGGTGTGCCGCTGGCTGGCAGCGTGGCGATCGACGCGGGCGATGCCTCCCAGACGCCCGCGAGCCTGGGCGACACCGACCTCGCGGGCGGTCAGCGCGTGTACAACGGGCGCATGGACATCGGCTGCTACGAGCATGACTGGCGGCCGAAGTACGCGTCGATTCTCGGCAAGGGCTTGACGGTGACCGCTGCCTCGCCGGAGGTCTACGCGATCGGGGAGAGCGCAGTGGCGGTGCCGGGCGGGTCGCTGGAGGCCACGTGGTCGAATACCCATGGCGGCCGATGCGAGTTCAGCGGACTGATGAACGTGACGGGCACGGGCACGCTCACGGCTGCGCGCGGCGGCGAGACGTTCGCGACCGTGACGTCGGCGGACGGCGAGCAGACGTTCAAGTTCTTCTCGGCGGAGCCGCTGGAGGAACTGGCGTTCGCCTATGCGCCGGGCGAGGGCGACACGGGCGAGGCCCTGTTGTCGTCCTTCGTCGCCAGCCAGGGCCTGACCATCATCCTGCGGTAAGAGAGAAGGCTGTTCAACACTGTGCGCCGCGTGAGCGGTGCGCGCCGAAGAGAGGAAGCGCAAAATGAGAAAACTGGCAGGTTTGTGGGCGTTGGCAAGCGCGATGGCGTTCTCGCTTGCCGCCGTGGGCGCGGACAAGGTGTTCACCGGCGAGGTGGACGGCAAATGGAGTACGCCCGGCAACTGGCAGGGCGGCGAAGTCCCGGTGAACGGCGACTCCGTGACCCTCGCCTCGACGGTCCGCACGACCATCAACAACGACATCGAGGGCTTGACGCTCGCGAACTTCACGTTCTCCGGCTACGGAAACAAAGGCGCGACCGGCAACAACAACGAAGCGTGGATCACGGGCAAGCCCGTCAAAATCGCGGCCGGCGGCGCGATTGCGATCACCTCGAACGTGCGCCTCAACCAGCAGATGACGATTGAGCTGCTGGAGGGCGCGCACACGCTTGCCGTCTCCACGGTGGCTTACTCGCGCTGGGACTGCCAGAACACAGGTTTTACGGGAGCCGGTTCCCTCACTCTGACGACGGGTCTTCTCGTCATCTACGCCGGTAGCTCGTATACGGGCGGTTTCACGGCAAAATCCGGCACGGACGTGTATCTCTTCCACAACAACGGCTTCGGTGCCGGCGCCGCCACGTTCGAGAACAATGCCCGTCTGACGCTCTACAAGGAAGGCCTCGTAGTCCCGAACGACATCACGTTCAAAGGTGAAAACGCGAATGCCAGGCAGGGAAACATCGTGATGAACTATTCCGCCACGTTCACGGGGGCTGTCACGCTCAACGGACAGCAGCGGATCAAGGCGTCGACTACCGCGTCAACGCTCGCGTTCAAGGGCCCCGTCACCCAGACGAGCGGCCTCTTCGTGACCAACCTCGGACAGTCCGACCTCCGCCACGAGATCGTTTTCGAGGGCGTGTATACCGGTACCTCCACGAAACTCTGGATGGACGGCCCCGGCAGCGTGGTGCGCTTCCGCGCGCCCGGCAACCGTTTCTCGACCACGCATCTTCTGAGCGGCAGGATTTACTTCGAGGCGAACGGCGCCTGCGTTGCCGCGAACGAACTGGGACTTCAGACGGGCGGCACGGCGGGAGCCGCCGTCTATGTCGAAGGTTCCCAGTCGGTCAAGCGGTTGTTCGCCGAAACCGCCTCAGGATCGGGACTTTCCGCTACCTCGGAAGGCGGCGGGGAACTGGCTGTATTCGACACGCAGAACACTTCCTGGCCGGGACGGCTGGAGGGGAAGCTCGGCTTCATCTGGGCGCCGACGGGGAACTACACGTTCACGGCGCAGGGCGAGACCTCGATGTCGGGCCGGCTCGTCGTCTCGAACGGCACGTTCGCCGTGGCGTCGGGCCAGGCGGGGCTCCCGAACATCTCGTCGCTCGTCCTCGCGAACAGCGCAAGTCTCGTCCTGCCGTCCGGCGCGGCGATCAACACGCGGCTCGATACGCTGGAAATCACCACCTCCGCCACGCTCACGCTTCCGGACGCGACGGCGTTCACGGTTGACCACTTCGTCGTCGACGGCGAGGAGATGGCGGAGGACGTCACGTACACGGGCGGAGCCGCCGGCGAGGGGCAGGTACATTGCGACGCCCTGCCGGCGAACGTGACCGTGTACACGCGCGTCCAGCCAGGCCCCGGCGCGCGGACCGTGTGGAACGGCGCGGGCGGCTCGACGGACGGAATGGACCTGGGCGTCAACTGGGAGGGCGGCGTGGCGCCGCGTCTCTGGGAGAAGTGCCTGCCCGTGTTCGCGGGCGGGTCGTCCGCCACGCTCGCGGCCGACACGAAGGTGAACGGACTCGCGTTCGAGACGCCAGGCGCGTTCACGATGAACGGCGCGCATTTCCTCGACCTCTATTGGGGCGGGCTTTCGGGCGCGCATGCCGACGCCGCGCGCACGCAGTGCATCTTCAACGTGCCCGTGCGCATCTGCGGCGCGCAGGAGTGGAACGGCGCGACGGATTCGGGGCTTGTCAAGGAGTTCGTCTTCAACAAGCCGGTCTCGGACGGCGACGCGGTTCCCTGGCCGGTCGTCGTCACCAACGGCGCGCACGTGGTGTTCAACGCCACCAACACGTTCACGGGCGACCTGACGCTCCGTTCCGGCCACATCGGAATCGGGGCGAGCGAGAGCCTCGGCGATCCCGAACACGGGACGGTCACTGTCATCCGTCCGAACACCTCCACCGAAACCTACCTCAGCTTCGGGCCGAACACGAAGGTGTCGCGTCCCGTGACGCTGTACGGAC
>JAFRNO010000214.1 GCA_017430155.1 Kiritimatiellia bacterium
CAGCAGCTCGACCTTTCCGAACTCAACCTCGACAAGGTGCCGGCGAAGGTGTGGGGCCTGAAGGGCCTCACGTCGTTCTGGTTCGTGCGCAACAAGCTCGCGGCGATTCCCGACGAGGTCGCCCAGCTGCCCGAGCTCACCTACCTCAATCTCGACGGCAACGCCATCACGGCCGTGCCCGACTCCCTCTCGGGCGCCACGAAGCTCCGCTGGCTGCGCCTGAGCGCGAACAAGATCCGCGAACTCCCCGCGTCCCTCTCCGCGCTCAAGGACCTGCGCCGCATCTACCTGCGCCGCAACCTGATCACCTCCGTGCCCGAGGTCGTGAAGGAGTGGCCGGAACTGGAGGACCTCGTCCTTGACGACAACGCCATCACGGCCGTGCCGGACTGGGTCGGCACGGCGTTGCCGAAGCTCAAGTCGCTTTCGCTGAAGGGGTGTCCGGTCACCCGCCTGCCCGAAGACCTCTCCGGCCTGCGCGGCCTGACCACGCTCAACGTGGCCGACTGCCCGTTCTCCTCGGAGGAAGTCGAGCGCGTGCGCAAGGCGCTCGGGGACAACGTCGTCATCCTGTTCTAGGAGACCGCACATGAAGAAGCCCGCAGCGTCCGCCGTATTTTTGCTGGGGGCGCTGTGCGCGCCCGTGCTGTTCGCCGCGTCGAAGGTGACGGAGGGGACGCTTGCGCTGCCCACCTATCCGTTCTCCGACCCGGACCCCGTGCCGTGCACCTCCGAGCGGCGCTACCCCTATTTCCGCTACGACGGTTCCACCGCGTCCGCCGCCACCCAGTCGTGGACGTGCGTGACGCTCGAGAACGAGCGCGTGAACGTGACGATGCTGCCCCAGGTCGGCGGCAAGGTGTGGGGCGCGCTCGACAAGGAGACGGGGCGCGAGTTCATCTACTTCAACCACGCCGTCAAGTTCCGCGACATCGCGATGCGCGGCCCCTGGTGCTCGGGCGGCATCGAGTTCAACTTCGGCATCATGGGCCACGCGCCCACCACCGCCACGCCCGTGGACTGGGCCGTGCGGCAAAATCCGGACGGCAGCGCGAGCTACTTCGCCTCCGCCACGGAGTACGTCAACGGCACCACGTGGCAGGTGGAGGTGAACCTGCCGCCGGACGCCGACTACTTCCTCACGCGCGCGACGTGGTTCAACGGTGCGAACCTGCCCGGCCCCTACTACCACTGGATGACGGCCGCGTACTCGGCGCGCGGAAACCCCTCACTCGCGTTCCCCGGCACGGCCTACATCGGACACGGGGGCGACGCGCACTCGTGGCATGTGGATTGGAAGGGGCGCGACCTCTCCGTCTACGCCAACAACGCCTTCGGCCCCTCGAAGAGCTACCACGTGCTCAACGGCGACAACCGCATCTTCGCGGTGTGGTGGCCCGAGGCCGCGTTCGGGTCCTACCACTACGCCGCCGAGAAGTACGGACGCAAGATCTGGCTGTGGGCGCTCTCGCGCGAAGGCGGCATCTGGGAGGACCTGCTCACGGACACGGACGGCCAGTACGTGGAGTTGCAGAGCGGGCGCGTGTTCAACCAGCCGGGCGGCACGACGTGGCAGACGCCGTTCAAGCATCCCACGTTCGCGCCGGGCGCCACGGACATGTTCGAGGAGCGCTGGGGCGTGGTGCGCGACGCCGCCCAGCTCGTCGCCCTTACGTCCGGCTGCGCATGCGTGGAGCGTCCGCTCCAGATGCCCGAGAACTTTGACTGGACGACCACCTACGGTCTCTATCTCCGCGGCCAGCAGGCGCTGCGCGAACGTGATGACAAGACGGGCGAGGAATCCCTCCGGAAGTGCCTTGCGAAGGAACCGTGCTTCGCGCCGGCCCTCACTGCGCTTGCGGGGCTTGCCGCGCGTCGCGGCGACTACGCGGAGGTGCGCGCGCTCTGCGCCCGCGCGCTCGCCGTGAACACCTACGACGCCGAGGCGAACTACCTCGACGGCTTCGCGGCCCACGCGCAGGGCCTGGCCGAGGAGGCGCGCGAGCGCCTGCTTCTCGCGGCCTATTCGCCGCTCTGCCGCGCGCCCGCCTACGTATTGCTCGCGAAGGGCGCGCTGCGGAAGGGCGACTGGACGGCGGCGAGCGATTTCGCCATGAAGGCCACGCAGGCCAGCAGCTTCAACTTCGACGCCTGGCTCGTGCGCATCGTCGCCGCGCGCCGCCGGGGCGACGTCAAGTCCGCCCGCAGCATCCTGCGTCTCGCGCGCCAGGTGGTGCCGCTCTTCCACGGCGCGCGGTTCGAGGAGAAGCTGATCGGCGACTCGGATACGGACGGCTTCACGTTCCACGTGCGCAACGAGTTTCCGGAGCAGACCTACATCGACCTCGCCGACTGGTATGAGGACGCCGGCCTTCTCGACGAGGCGCGCGAGCTCTATGGCCTCGCGCCGAAGAGCATCGTCGCGCGCGTGCGCCTCGCCTATCTTGAGCGCAATGCCGGCAAGTACGAGGCCGCCGCGCGCGCGCTGGATGAGGCGGCCAAGCTCTCCGTGCGCTTCGCGTTTCCGTTCCGCCGCGCCACGCGCGCCGCGCTTGCCTGGGCGGCGGCGTCCGGCGTGTCCTGGAAGTTCCCGTACCTGTTCGCCGTGCAGCGCGCCGCGCAGGGAGGGCCGGCAAAGGAGATTGACTCCCTGCTTTCGCGTGGCGACGACGCGGACGACGCGGTCGTGTTCCATTTTCGCGCCCTCCGCGCCTCGGGCGCGGAACGCCGCATCGACCTCCGCCGCGCGGCGGAACTTGAGGACGGCTGGCGCATTGGACGCGACATGGCGCGGTCGTACGTCGAGGAAAAGAACTGGGACGAGGCGGCGCGCACGGCGCAGGACTACCTTGCGCGCTATCCAGGCAACAGCCCTCTTGGCATGCTCTACGTGAAGGCGCTGTGCGGGCAGAAGCGCTTTGACGACGCCGTGGCTTTTCTGGAGAAGATGCACGTGCTGCCGAGCGAACACAGCAACGACGCGCACGCTCTCTGGCAGGAGGCTTGGGAGGGCGTGGCGCGCCAGGCGATCGCCGCTGAGAACCCCGCGAAGGCGGACGCCGCGCTTGTACGGCGTGCGGAGTATCCCGAGAACCTCGGCCGCGGCAAGCCGTATCCGAAGGACGAGTGACGCTTCATGAAGCCGAACGAGAGGCTCAAGGCGCTGGCGGACGCCCCGCTGGGGCGTCTCGTGATGCGTTTCTCGTGGCCCGCGCTCGTGTCGATGACGCTCAACGCGCTCTATACGATCGTCGACCGCGTCTACATCGGGCAAGGGTGCGGTCAGGACGCGATGGCCGGTCTCACGCTCGTGTTCCCCGTGATGATGGCGTTCGGCGCATTTGGCGTGTTCGTGGGGGCGGGGCATGCGGCCGTCCTCTCCATCAAACTCGGCGAGGGAGACCGCACGGCGTGCGAGAAGATCCTCGGCGAGCTGCTCGCGCTGAATCTCCTGTTCTTCTTCGTGCTGCCTCCGCTCGTGTTCGTCTTCCTCTACCCGATTCTGCGGTGGACGGGCGGCGCGTCCGTGACGCCCGGCGCGCTTGAGATGGCGAAGACCTACCTGCGCATCGTCCTCTTTTCGCACATCTTCTCGCACATCGCCTTCGGCCTTTCCGCCGCGATGCGCAGCGAAGGGGGCGTGGTGCCGTCGATGATGTGCATGGTGGTGGGCTTTGGGGTGAACCTCGCGCTGGACCCGATTTTCATCTTCGGGTTCGGCATGGGCGTGGCGGGCGCGGCGTGGGCCACGAATATCGCGATGGCGTGCTCGTGCGCGTGGGCGCTCTGGTACTACAGGCCGGGGCACAGCGCCGTGCGCCTGCGGTGGCGGCGGATCGGTCTCTACCGCGCCTATCTCGCGAAGGCGTGCGGCATAGGCCTCTCTCCGGCCCTGCAGCAGCTCGCGGGAAGCCTTGTGAACGTGTCGCTCCAGCTCGCGTTCGCGTACTGGGCGGTGGACGAGGCGTCAGCCACCGCGCAGGTTGCCTCCCTCGGCATCTTCCAGATGGTGACGATGTTCTTCGTCATGCCGCTCATGGGCGTGCAGCAGGGCGTGGCGCCGGTGATGGGCTACAACTGGGGCGCGCGGAACTTCCGGCGCGTGCGCGAGGCGCTCTTCCTCGGCCTCAAGACGTCGACGGTGGTTGTGTCGCTCGCGGCCGCGCTGGCGGTATTCGCGCCCGTGCCGATCGTGCGTCTGTTCACGGACGGCACGGACGCGGGGTTCGTCCGCCTCGCGGCGGGCGACCTCCGCGTCTCCAACTGCATGCGCTGGTGCATCGGTCTGAACGTGGCGGCGTCGACGTACTTCCAGTCCATCGGCAGGCCCCGCACGGCGATCCTCCTTTCGCTCCTGCGCCAGGTCATCTGCCTCATTCCCTGCATCTGGATTCTCCCGTACCTCGCCCATGTCACGGGGTTCTGCGCGCCCGCGACGGCGATCTGGCTCTCCATGCCGATTTCGGAC
>JAFRNO010000035.1 GCA_017430155.1 Kiritimatiellia bacterium
CCAGTTCGTCAGGCGAGAGGGACACGTCCGCCGCGCCGAGGTTTTCCTCGATGCGCGCGGCTGAGCGCATTCCGGGAATCGGCACGACATGCGGCCACTTGGCGAGCATCCACGCCAGCGCGAGCTGAGCGTTGGTGCAGCCCTTCGTGGAAGACAGGCGATCCTGCGCGTCCAAGAGAGGCTGATTGGCGATGACGTTCTCCTTTGCAAAGCGCGTGATGGCGCGGCGCACGTCGTCGCCGACGTATGTCATAGAGGCATTGTACTTGCCGCTCAAGAATCCACTCGCCATCGGCGAGAACGCCACAAATCCGATGCCCAATTCCTTGCAGAGCGGAATCACCTCCGCCTCGAACATCCGTTCCATCATGGAATACTCGCTTTGTATCATCGAAAGTGGTGTGACTGCGTGGGCGCGCCGAATCTGCTCCGGCGTGGCCTGGCTCTGTCCCCAGCCGCGAATCTTTCCCTCCTTGATGAGTTCGCCCATGACCTCCGCGACCTCCTCCGGACGGCTTGCCAGCGGAACGCGATGCTCGTAGTAGCAATCTATATAGTCCGTTCCAAGGCGGCGAAGAGAATCCTCGAGTGCCTTGCGGATGCCCTTGGCGGTCAGCTTCTCTTCGTTTGTTATGTCTTGGTCGCCGACCTTGCACGGCGTGAATTTAGTCGTGAGGAAAATCTTGTCGCGGAAAGGCTTGACCGCCTTGCCGACGAGCGTTTCGTTGACGAACGGGCCGTATGCCTCTGCCGTGTCGAAGAGCGTGCAGCCCATGTCGAACGCCTTGCGCATGAGGCGGATGGATTCTTCCTCCGGCGGCAATGCGCCATAACCGTGGCTGAAGCCCATGCAGCCCATCCCGACGGACGAGACCGTGAATTTTCCGAGATTGCGAATTGTCATTGTTTTGTCTCCTTATCGTATGAAGTGCATGGGCTGCCAGGGTTCCTGCGGTGTGCGGGGGACTGCGTCGCCATGCTTGAGGTTCTTCAAGAGCCACGCCATGTTGCGTCCGAGGGTGCGCATCGTCTGCATTCCCTCCGTGTCCTTCTCGCATTCGCCTTCCTCACGTCCGAACACGATGTTCCAATACTGCGAGGTGACGACAGGGCAGTTCAGCATCTCGAACGGCATGTTCATGCACTGGTACGCCGCCGTCGAGCCTCCGCGACGGCACACCGCGATGGAGGCGGCGGGCTTGCATTCAACATGCTTGCGTCCTGCAACGCAGACGCGTTGCCATACCGCCATGAACGCGCCATTGGGCTGGCCGTAATAAACGGGCGCTCCGACCACGAACGCATCGGCTTCAGGCAGTTTTTCGACGATGCGGTTGGCGACGTCGTCATCGAACACGCAGCGTCCAAGCTCCTTGTTCATGCATTGCCAGCAGGCGACGCACCCGCGCACAGGTTTCTTGCCGATCCAGACGGTATCGGTTTCAATCCCCTCGGCGGCGAGGGTGTCAGCGACTTCCTTGAGCGCACGGGCGGTGTTGCCGTTCGCGCGCGGGCTTCCGTTGATGAGCAGTACTTTCATTTTCCGGCTCCTTTACTTGGCCGTGATTCTCTCGGTGACGAACGCTTCAAGCGCCGCAACGCTCGACTTGATCGACGAGCCACTGAACGCCTTGGGTGCGAGGACCTTCGCCGCGTCGCCAATCACCTCGGCAAACTCGCTGCCCACGCGTTGCATTCCGCCGCCGCCGTGCGTCTGAAAAAGGCACACGGTCTTGCCCTTGAGCGCATCCTTCCTCTGCGTCACCCACGTGCGCACGGGCGGTGCCATCGTCCCCCACCAGTTAGGAGTGCCGACGAACACGACATCGTACTTGGTAAGGTCAAGTCCCGCGATGGGCTTGATGGGGCGGAGCACCTTGCCGTAGCACTCCGGCTTCGCCTCGTCGCAGCACTTGTTGAAGTTGCTGTTATAGGGCGTCTCGGCCTTGATTTCAAAGATGTCGGCACCGGTCTTTTTTGCGATTGTCTCGGCGGCGAAGCGCGTGTTCCCGCTCCACGAGAAATATACGACTGCCGTTTTCATTTTCTTTTCTCCTTCGGTTGCGACTGCAAAGCGCGACATCGCCGCAACACCCGCGACGGCAACCACACCTTGTACGAATTCTCTTCTGTTCATTTTGTTTTCCTTTCTGTTTTGTCAGATCCCAAGGCGCGACTTGAGCGCCTTGACCATTTCGTTGGGATCGTCGATGCCTTCGACGGTCTGCTCCATCGGGCAGCTGTCTGTCAGGTCGCGGTTGAGGATTTTCGGTACGGTCTTCTCCGCCGACGCATCGACCCCGTGCGCCTTCAGGAGCGCCAGCGCGTCAGCGCCCATGAGAAGCGCATGAACCTTCTTTGCGTTGCCGACGATGCAGATGGCGGCAGCGGCGCGGCCGATTACCTTGTCGGCCACAAGCGCGTGCGCGAGCTTACCTTCCGATAGCAACCCGAAAAGCGGCGCGATTCCCTTGCCGGACGCCTTGCCGACGATCACGCCATCCTTCGCCGAAACGCACGACGCCTCGCCCTTGGTCAGGAGCGACACCATCTCCGCGACGAGATCATTCTCGTTGAAGGGACGCACCACGCGCTGGCTGTCAAAGCCCTTGACGAATATCGCGGGCATCGGGCGCGCCGGGCAGACGTGTTCGCATGCGCCGCAGCCGA
>JAFRNO010000215.1 GCA_017430155.1 Kiritimatiellia bacterium
CATCGGGCAGCAGGCGGCGGCGCTCGGTGCCGCGCTCGTGGCGGGCGTGGGCGCGGGCGAGTGGTCCGACTTCTCGATCCTGGATGCGATCTCGCGCGCCGACGCGGAGGCCGCGCCGGATGCGGAAGCCGTCGCTGATTACTCACGACGCTACGCTCGCTGGCGCTCGCTCGCTGACAAACTCGCCCAATGGACCACTGGGGCCTAACGCAATGAGGATTGGGAAAATGAAAAGAAATGGCGTTGTGGCAATGTGGATCGTCGGGTTGGCGGTGGCGGCGCAGGGACGGGCCGCGCCGCTGGCGCCGGAGCGGGTCGAACGGATCAAGGCGTATCTCGCGGGGCAGGAGTGTCCGATGCCCGAGATCGACGGCGACAACTACGGCAACCGCGAGGGCGTGCCGACGGGGCCGTTCTACTACGGCTTCACGCTCGATCCGCTGGAGAAGCTGAAGGGATTCAAGAAGATCGGCCACCTGCCGTGCCGGGACGCGCACGACACGTCGTCCACGTTCTTCTCCGCCGGACTGGAGATGGGCAACATGCTCGGCGAGAAGATCGTGCCGTATCTCGCCGCCGCCGGGTTCAAGCGCGCCCGCCTCAACTACGCCTGGCGCAAGATGGAGAAGGAGAAGGGCGTCTACGACTTCGCGGAGGCGGACCGGATGGTAGACGCGCTCCGCGCGGCCGGCATCCAGCCGTGGTTCTACGGCGGCTACGGCAACGAGCTCTACTACGGCAAGGTGGAGGTGCAGAACAAGCTCTCCTCGTCGTTCTGGGACGCGCCGTGCTACCACGGTCCGGAGGCCGTGGAGGGCTGGAACAACTTCATCCGCGCGCTCGCGCGGCACTTCAAGGGACGCGTGGAGCTCTACGAGATCTGGAACGAGCTGGACGCGCGCTGGTACAAGGACGGCCTCAACGCCCACAAGACGATTGGCGTGGCGCAGGCCGCGCAGGACTTCACGGCGTTCTACAGGCGGACGATGGAGATCATCAAGGAGGTCGACCCGAAGGCGCGCGGGACCATCTCGCTCGGCTCGCTTCTTTCGGGATGGAACGTCGGCCTCGCGCAGGCCGGTCTGCCCGAGGTGCTCGACGTGTGGACGTATCACGGCTACCTGCGCGCGCCCGAGGAGGACGTGCGGATGTCGCTTGATCAGGTGCGGACGCTCTTCCGCCGCGCGGATGGCTCGCTCCCCGAGATCGCGATGGGCGAATGCGGGCGCGGCGCGGGGCCGGCCCTCACGGCGCGCGTCTCCACGCGCACCGAATACGGGCAGGCGAAGTTCGTGGCGCGCCGGCTTTTCTTCGACCGCGCGATGGGGGCGTCGTTCGCGAACATCTTCAATGTCGGCTCGAAGAGCTACGGCATCTTCAAGCTCGAGGACCAGAAGCCGCGGCTCGCCTACTACGTGATCCAGTCTCTCGCGTCGATCTTCGACGGACTCGAGCCGGCGCCCGACCTCGTCTTCTCGTTCAAGCCGCGCGGCCCGCAGACGATGACGCCGCAGGTGGCGTGGAACGCGGTCGAGCGCCATGCCTACCGGCGGAAGGGCGTGCCGCTCTTCGCCTGGTGGCAGCCCGAGCATCTCGACGTCGAGGGCGAGCCGCTGTACGGGAAGCTCGTCGCGCAGTCGGGCTGCGACAAGAAAGACAACCTGCCCAATCCGGTCCTGATCGACCCGATCCGGCGGATCGTCTGGGACGTGAAGGGGGCAGTCTGGGCGGGCATCCCCGGCGAAGACCTCATCAGCCTCATCCCCGCCACGAACTACCCCTACATCCTCACGGACCTCTCCGTCTTCGACGAGTACGCCCCCCACTGATTTCGGGGGACAGGCCCCAAGTTTTCGCTTACATAAAAGGCTGTTTTTTGGTATGATACCGCTACAGATCTTTGTAGCGATGTCACGCCTGTGCCGCGTTGGCGGTTCGGGCAGAAGAGGATTGCCATGTTGATGAATCGTAGAGTATTTCTGAAACTCGGGACGGGGGCGCTGTTCGCCGCCGGCACGGGGTGCGCGGGAACGCGTCCGAAGGGCGCACAGGCGTCGTCGTATTCCGTCCTCGTGCTGGGCGACGTGCACTTCGACGCGCCGGAGATCGGCGTCTACCACGCGCACTACAAGCCGACGAAAAAGAAGCTGGCCGAGATATTTCCCCTGCGCATGAAGCGCGAGCACGACCAGTGGAGCGGGCTCATGCAGCGCCTCGCGGCGGCGGCGCGCAAGGACATCCGCCCCGACACGGCGTTCGTGCTGCAGCAGGGCGACCTCATCCAGGGGAACTGCGCCAAGGCGGACGTCCACGCGAAGATGCTGGAGGACGGCTTCGCGTACTTCAAGAAGACCGTCTCGCCCGACCTGCCGTTCCTGCCCGTCGTCGGCAACCACGACGTGGACGGAAGCGCCTGGCTGGACAAGAAGCGCCCCATGGACGTCTACTGCGAGACGATGTTCCCGAAACTGACGCGGGAGCTGGGGCAGACCGTCGACAACACCACGTTCGCCTTCCGCCAGGGGCCGGACCTCTTCCTCTACGCGGACTTCAACTTCCCCGATCCCGAACGCATCCTGAACCTGCTGGAGGACAACGCGAAGGTGCGCTACACGTTCCTCGTCTCGCACGGCGCCGTGGTGCCCGTCGGCCCGGGGAAGAGCTTCCGCTGGTTCCTGCTGGGCAAGAAGGAGCACGAGTCCGCTCGGCGGAAGCTGTTCGCCGAACTCTGCCGCCGCAACGCGTTCGCGCTCGTGGGGCACAACCACGTCACCACGCTGATGGACCTCAAGACGCCGGAAGGGCGTCTGGCGCAGTTCATGGCGACGAGCGTGTGGTCGGCTGAGGGGCAGGCGGAATCACCGCCGAAGTACACCTCGTCGGATGGTTACGCGCGTCTGCCCAAGAAGACGAAGGACTACGACCTTGCCGACGCGCGCACGCTCTTCGACGAGTACCGTCCGCACGTGAAGGACTACTATCTTTCCCACCAGCAGGGACGCTTCATGCTGGAGGTCTCGGACGCGTCCGTGACGGTGACCGCCTACGGCGGCGACCGCGCCGAACCGACTCGCACGTTCCGTCTCCGCGGCTGAGTCCGCCGCCGCTGTTGCTTGCTTGCGGCACGATGCGGATTATGGTAAGATACTCGCATCTGTACAGGGAAAGGAGACCGCTTGTGAAATTGCAAAAAGGAATTGTCTTAGGGGGAGGGCGCAAGTTGGCCCTTGCCGTAGGTCTTGTCGCGCTGGCAACCGGCGCGGCGCACGCCACTACCTACTACAGCGGTGCGGGGGCGGCAAACGGTTATACGCTTGCCGAGGTCGTGAAGTGGTACACGGACTCAGGCCGCAAGACCTTGGCCGACCCGCAACCAACGCCGACCGCGAATGACGACAACACATACGTGTTCCTCGAAAGCAAGAAAATGATGGGCGACTGCTCGTTCCCGGAGGGGACGCATGTCTGTTTCGGCACAACAACAACGGCATGGGGGCCGAACTGCCAATCGGTGACGTGGACAATCCCCGACTGCACGATCTACGGCGTGAGATATTGTCCCAACTATGGCGACAGCGGACAGTTCCTCGGCAACTACAGGCTGGTGAAGACGGTGAACGATATCTGTTTCGGTTCCTCGAACCTGCCGGACGGCAGAACTTACGGCATGTATTTCGCTGGAACGTTCACCGGCGAGAGCGACGTGATGATTTCAATTGGGGTCATCAACTACACCGGAAGCACGGGTACCGGCATCACGCGCACCGTCTTTAACGGCGACTTCTCGGGTTACAAGGGGAGGTTTCAGTCTTATGCTGCCGCGAAGGGCGTCAACCTGATATGGTTTGCGTCCGCGTCGGCGATGGGCGATCCGGCTACGCCGTTCACGGACGCCATCACCTTGCGCAACAACGTGCGCCTCCAGATCGACGAGATCGTGACGCAGACCTCGGCGCGCGGCATCACGGTGGATCTTTCGAGCGGGCAGACCGCCTACCTCTACGCGCTCGCGAACGTGTCGTGGACGCTGCGCGCGCCCGTATACGGCGGCGCCGTGGGCACACTCGCGAAGGAGGGGGCGGGCACGGTGACGCTGGCCGGATCGATGGAGGCGAAGAACATCCGCGTCGCGGCAGGAACCCTCGTTGTCGACACTACCGCATCTTTCGCGGCGGGCACCACGATCACGGTCGCATCCGGCGCGAAGCTCGTCTATAAGGGGCTCGGCGCGATCCCGAACGTCACCATCGTAGTTGAGGAGGGCGGCGTCTACACCAACAGCAGCCTGGATGCGATTCCGTTCGACGGGACGGTCGTCGAGACTGTCGACTGCACGACGGTGACGGCGGCGGAACGCGCCATGATGCCGAGACC
>JAFRNO010000216.1 GCA_017430155.1 Kiritimatiellia bacterium
CGTACGGGCTGCCGCCGTTGCAGACCTCGAAGAAGCGCACCTCGGGGTTCGCGACGAGATCCTCGGGCTTCACGTCGTACCAGCGCCAGATCGGGTGGTTGAGGATGAACATCGGCTCGCGGCCCTTCTCCTTCGCGAGCGCCTCCACCGCCTTGAGGGAGTCGCCGATGCGTTGCGCCACCGTGGCCTTCGTGCCGCAGGTGCGGAAGAACTCCGGCACGCCGGGTACGTTGAGGTAGTTCATGTGGACCGCATGCTCCACGCCGTTCTCGTCGTAGACGTGCGTCGTGCCCTCAACGGCGTCGAGCAGGAGGAACTCGCCGGGCTTCTCGAAGAGCTTGCGCATCTTCGCGTAGGGCTGTATGACGACGTTCAGGGAGCCGTCCGCCGCCGTCTCGGTCTCCACGCATCCGGGGAACTCGCGCTTGTAGGCGTCGAATATCTCCTGCTTGACGATGCGCTTGCCCTTCCCGCCGACCTTCCTGACGCGGTGGGAGTCGGAGTCGGCGTAGACGTTGTGGTCGCTGATGCCGAGGAAGTCGTAGCCCGCCTCGCGGTAGAACCGAATCGCCTGCTCCGGGAACGCGCTGCCGTCGCTCCAGTAGGTGTGCGTGTGGAACTGGCCCTTGTAGAACCGCGTGCCGCCCGTCGGCGCGGCCGTCGCCGCGCGGGGCGCGCCTGCGGCCGCGGCAAGCGCCGCCGCCGTGATGAAACCTCTTCGAGTTGTATTCATTTGAGTCCCCCTGTTTGCATGGATTTTCTCATGTTGACAATCGCGGCAATTCAACCTTCGGGCTGGAATGTCGTGTCGTTTGTCAGGATCAGGTTGTCGATCTTTGCGCCGTCCTCGCGCGTGTGGAGCGTAAGCACCACGGGTCCCTTCGGCAAAGTCATGTCTACGGGAAACTCGCGCCATGTCCAGTTTGGCGATTGGCCAAGGTGCCAGTCCGTGCGTGGCATCAAGAGCGGCCCGCGTGTGCCTGACTGCAAGAACGCGCCAACGTTGAGCGACACGAGGAACGAATCGTCCTCTGGCGTAGGCGCCTGCACGCGTCCCCAGAGGTGGTATTTCCCGGCATCCTTCACCTCCAGCTGCCAGGACACGCTGCCTGGCACGATCCCGCGACCGCCAATCTCGCCTGGTGTCCACACGTACGCTCCACCGCTCGCCGAGCTATCCTTCTCAACACGCATCTTCCGCGCCACGACGCCCTTCTCCGCCTCCCAGCGTACCGGGCGGATACTTCGCACGTAAACGCGGTTCTCCTCCATCTCCTTCTTCATTCGTTCGAGTTCCGCCCGGTATTCCGCAAGGCCCGGCACGTTGCCGAGGATTTCCATGCCGATGTCACGCCCGTCGACGGCGAGCACGGCGGCGGGCTGCTGCGGCTCGATCTTCTCCGGCGCGAAGAACGGCGAGTTGGCGGCGAGGGCAAGCGGTCCCTCCTCGCCACGCACGCCAACTTCCACGCGCGCATCGTCTGCGCGCGCCGTTGCGGCGGAGGCGCGGAACGCGACTCGGAACGCGGCGAACGCGGCCGGATCGGCTGCATTGTCATCCACGCGCACCCAGAACGCCGCGCCGGGAACTGGCGCGTCGGAAACCAGGAGCCCCCACTCGTCGTGGTGCGCCACGGTGAGGCGAAACGCGCGCACTCCGGACGCGCCGTCTCGCACGATGGCGATGCGCGCCTTGCCGTCGCGCACGTCACGCGCCCACGGCACGCGCACGCCGCACGCTCCAGCGCCGAGGCGCACGAACACGGCGTCGTCCTGGTCAAGTTCGCGCGCGAAAGGCGGCGCGTCGCCAGTCACCGGCACGCGTTCGTCGTTGACGAACACCTCGTCGACGTCGCACGGGAACACGATGTGCGATTCGAGCGTTGGCGTCTCTGGAGGGATGTCGCCTGGACGGTACGCGACAAGACCGAGCGCATCGCGACCGCGCTGCGCACCGGCCCAGAACGGACGGAGATGGAGCGTCTTCTGGTGCGGACCGTTCCCCTCGGGAATCTTCTTGCGCCCGTAGGGATCGCGCCGTCCGTCGGCGATGAAGTAGGCGCGCGGGATGCGGTTTGTGGAGGCGAAGTCCACGGACAGCGGGATGTCCATGTTCCAGTAGTTTGCGCCAGCGGTGCCGAGCGAGACGTTCTTGCCAGTCCAGAGCACGCGCACCTTCTCTGGTTCCTCGCCCCACATCGACACCACCGTGCGCGGCGTGCGCGCGGCGAGTTCGCGGATGGCGGCGTCAGGACGCCACTCGGAAAGCTCGAACGGCAGTGGCGGCGTCTCGCGCGTGCCCGGCAACGGCGCGGCTAGCCCGGCAACGCGCAGGTAGGTGGCCATGCCGCCAAGTCCAAAGAGATAGTCGTAGTCGCGGCTGTGCGCGCCGGCGAGGCGCCCGGACGGCGTGAAAGACGACGCGGCCACGTCGCTCCAGAAGAGGCGCAGCAGTCGCTCGGCGCGGTCGATCACTCCCTTGTCGCGCGCGAACTGGCGCAGGCGGTGGAGGCAGTTGAGGTCGACTGCCGTGTAGGTAGGGCTACAATACTCGCACACTCCGCATATCGCCGTGTTGAGGATAAACTCGTCGAGGCGCTTCACGCCCGCCTCCAAGACGTCCGCCCGGCCGTACGCCTCGCCAAGCAGCACGAGGTTGACAGCGTTCATGAGCGCGATGTTCGTGTAGGAGCTGCGCACGCGATGGCTGATGCTGCCCTCGATGGCGAGTTCGCAGAGACGGTCGAACTTGGCGCGCTGGTCTGGCGTGAGCCGATCCCGGTAGTCGCGCGCGATGAGGGAGCCCTCCTGCATACAGAAGTCGACGGCATTGTGGTCCATCACGAAGCCGTCGCGCGCGTACCAGCGGAAGTTGCCGTACGTGCGAGATTCCGGATTGCGGTCCTGCAGCTCGGCGGCCACGTCGAAAAGCACGTCCAACTTTTCCAGTCCGACGTTCGCGCGCAGGATGTTGTAGGCTCCTGCAAAGAGTCCTACGCTCGAAAGCGTGCGGTCGCGCCGCTCGGCCTGTCGCACGAGGCCGCGCAGCGTCCCGTCAGCGCGGGCGCGCACGGGATCTGGCGATGGCCGCGCGGCGGACAACGCGATGGGGAGCACGAGGATGGCAGGGATGAGTATTTTATGGTTCATGTTTTCGATCCTGTCCTATTTGACATCATGCAACGAACAAAGCGGATCAGAAGCGGGCAGCGCGGGAGGAGCCAGAGTTCCATCTTGCCGTCTTCCCGCGTCTTGACCGTAGCCTGTCCCCTGCGATTCCCGCAGACGAAGGCGGGCAGGCCGGAGATGGAATCGGCCACGAGCACACGCGTCTGTCTGTTGAGACTGTCGAATGCCGACTCAGGTGCACGGAGCGTGACGCCCGCGAGAGAGACCTCGCCCGAGACCGTGAGAATCTCGGCCGTGTCCGTGAAGCGCAATTCCGCGCCGTTTTCCGTCTCGAGCCGAGCAAGCGTGAGGGCGGAACGCCACTCGAACGCGCCCTGCGCGCCGACCTTGAGCTTCGTTTCAGGCGAAATGCCGCCCGGCACCGCAAGTGCGCCTCCGACAATCTCCAGCGTGCCGGGACCGGCCACAGGATCCTCGAACGTCACGGTGCCGCCGGTCGCGTCAATCGCGAGCGTCGCGCCCGCGTGCACGTATGCCGCGCGGTCTGCCGGCGTGGTGGTCGTCGTGATGTTCGCCGCCGGTCCGTACGTCCAGCCATCCGGCACGCACAGCACCGGGCGTCCGCTCCGCGCGACGAGCGTGAGCGGCGCGTTCGCGCCTGCGGGCGAGAAGCTTGTCGAGACCGTCCGCCACACGTCCGGCAGGTTGACCGAGAGCGTGTCCGCGAACTCCAGCGCAGACGCTGCCGTCGCGGGATACATCGTCCTGGTGATGAACAGCGTGCCGGCCCCGCCGTACTGCTGGCAAGCGCCGCCGCGAAGCCGCGACTCGATGCGCATCGTGCCGTCGACGACGATCTTCTGCGGTTCCGCCGTCCATTGGTAGAACGTGCCGTCCGCGCTGTTCGGGCCGCGGAACGTCAGCATCGCGCCCGACGCGACGCGGAATCCCGCGTTCTTCACGTCAAACGCGCCGGTCTGGTTCGTGATCGTCACGCGCCCGGCCTCGACGAACAGACGCGACATGTCGGGCTTCGCCGGACGCTTCGTGAACGACAGGCGCGGATAGGTGACGTAGCCCGTCGTGCGGATGTCGCCGCACACGTGCATGATGGGCGCTTGCTTGCTCCCCGCCGCCGTCACCCCGCCGCCGAAGACGAGCGGGCCTGCCGCCGCCGCGTAGAGCGTGAAGCGGTTGTTTCCGTTTCCGGCGATGCGCGCGTCGCAATCCACGCGCTGGGACACGGCCGAAGTCGAGTAGAGCGTCGCGTTGGGCGTTCCCGAATAGCCGCCGTTGACGTTGAGGTACGAAATCGGCTGCCCGAGGCCGTCCGAAACCCTGAACGAGCTGACTGCGGTCGCGCGGAACACGATCTGGCTGACGGCCGACGGATTGCCGCCCACGTCGTAAACCGTATCTACGACGTCGTCCACGGCGCCGAACGCCATCGGGTAGCGCGTCTTGGATGTCGGCGGCTCGACTCCGCACGACCAGTTCGCCGCCGTGCTCCAGTAGGGCGAGGTCGGCGAATGCCCGATCCATTCGTAGCGGTATGCGCCGTCCGGTCCCGTGACGGTCTTTTTCACGAGGACGATGTTGCCGCCTTCGCGCTTGAGGACGGCGCCGCTTGTCGCGCCCGAGAGCGTGATCCGGTCCGTGTAGTCGTCGATGGCGTCCGAGCCGGTGTTCACGAGGATGGGCGTCGCGCCGGTGGTGAACGAGTCGAGCACGGTCACGTTGATGCGCGCCGAGGGGTCGATGCTCCAGCTTGCGGCGTACACGCCGTTCCCTTCGCCTGCAGACATGTTGAGCGTCGCGCCCGCGCCGAGGACGAGACGTTCCGCGACGAGCGGGATGTAGTTGCCTGAAGTCGCGACGCTGGGGATCGTGAGCGTGGCGTTGTTAGACACGGTCACGCAGCTGAACGCGCGCGCGCCGTCCCACGAGTAGGAGTTGGCGCCCTTTGTCGGTTTCAGCTCCATCGTGCCGCCGCCCATGACGGTGAGAGAGGCGGCGCCCTTCACGCCGAGGGAGAGCTTGACGGTGCGCGTGACGGAGGAATCGTTCCAGTCGCGGGTGTCGACCGTGATGTCGCCAGACGCGAAGGGATAGACCTCGCGCCCGCCCATGTCGTCCATGTCTGCCGTGGGCCGGATCGTCGTGGGGCCCTCGATGCAGAAGTAGCGGTTGGGAACACTCCCGTAGATGAGGAACGGATAGGCTTGCGAGAAGACGAGCGTGGAGACCTTGAGGACGGGCCTGGCCTCGGCGGTCATGTTCTGGATGGTGTCCAGGACGAGCGGGCCGTCGCACATGATCGTGCGGGCGTCGGACACTTGGAGCGCAAAGCGGATCACGGTGCCGCCGGACGCTTCCGCGAACAGCCTGTCGTAGGCCGTAGTGCCGTTGGGCAGGTCGGTTACGTAGACCGTGCCGCCGGTAAGCGAGAGGCTCGCTGTCGGGTCGATGGCTGGAACGGCGTTGAAACATGCCGTGCCGCCACAGATCGCAAGCGTACAGTCGGCGGCGAATTCCGCCTCGCCGCGGAAGATGTATTCGCCGCCGGAGACAGTCAGCACGCTGTTCGTGGAAAAGACGTTGATGCGGTGCGAAGACTGTCCTCCGTTCTGCAAATAGGTGATGCGGCAGTCGGCGGCGGATGGATTCCCGCCCCCTTCCACTGCAGGAGGTCCTATGCGGTACGACGAATACGTTCCGCCGTCTATCTGGATCGCGTTCGCGCCACTGTAGGTCGTGTGGATGAGCTGGACGGTGCCGGCGGTCAGGGACAGCTTTGCGCCGTCCCCAACGAGGTTCAGGGCATACGCGGAGAGCCTGGACGTATCGTCGACCACGGCCACCTCGCCGTCCACCGCGATCTGTCCGTTTGTCTCGGCCGTCTCGCTCTCGTACTGGAAGCAGATGCTTGCACCGTCGAGCACGAGACGGCGGTTCGCGCCAACGACGTGGTCGGCCACCTTTACGTCGTTCGTCAGAAACCCGATGCCCGTGAGCGTCACGGCCGTAACGCCGTCTCCCGCGCGCGGTGCCAACTGCAGCGCGCCGATGAGGAACTCGCCGTTCACGGCGATGGCGTAGCTTGAGCCGGTGTCCGGCAGCACGGCGCATTCCTCGGCCGTCGGCGCATGGCCGAGCGACCAGTTCGCCGCCACGTCCCAGTCGCCCTGAGACGCGCCCTGCCACACGTTCTCCGTCGCCGCCCATGCGTTGCAGCAAAGTGCCGTCAGGACAACGGCGGAAAAGCACGCCGTCAGGCGTGTGGTCAACCTCAAAATGTCTGGACAGATTCTCATGGCCGGTCTCCTCATTGAAAACCAGCAAATAGTATAAGATTTGCGCGTGCGCGCGTCATGTCCCCATTTCGGGGGACACGCTATCATACGGGGTAGACGTCCATGGACGCCCGGCTTGTTGGATTATTGCGCGGATGTGAGTTCCGTGCGCCGTTTCCACTCCGCGTGGAAGGCTTTTGACGCCTCGCTCTTGCCTTGAAAATTGACCATGTAGAGGCGCGCCTTGCGCGTGTTGATGTTCGCCTCGCCCCAGGTTCCGCACGCGCCGCCGTGCGAGATGCCGCCCTTGCCGTTCACGGCCATGCCGAAGCTGTAGGCGGTCTTGATCGCGGGCGGGGTCTGCTTTGTGGCCCATGCGCGCATGAGCGGTTCGGAGATGAGGATTTTCCCGTCCGGGGTGCGTCCGCCGCGCGCGATCATCTGGAAGAACTTGATCATGTCCTGCGGCGTGGAGAGGAGTCCGCCGCCCGCTTCGGGGTGTTCGCCTATGTGCAGGTAGGGGTTGACAAGCTTGCGGACGGGCTCCTCGGGACGGGGCGGCTTGTCTGCGGAGAGCTTGTAGACGGTGGCGCGGCGGGCGGCCTGCTCGGCCGTGGGGACGAACGTCGTGTCCGTCATGCCGAGCGGCTTGAGGATGCGCTCCCTCATTTCCACGTCGAACGGACGTCCCGTCACCTTTTCCGTGATGGCCGCCGCCACGTCGATGTCCCAGTTGCTGTAGACGTACTTCGTGCCGGGCTCGTATGCGAGCGGGTGCTCTGCGGCACGTTCGGCAAGGGCTTCCATGCCGGGACGCGGCAGATCGGCTTCCGGGAAGCGAGCGAGGCCGGAGGTGTGGCAGAGGAGCATGCGCAAGGTGGGACGGTTCGTGGCGGCGAGGTTCTTCCACGAGGGGAAGTACTTCTCCACGGGGTCGTCGAGCGAAAGTTTGCCTTCGGTGGCAAGGTTCAACACGAGCGCGCCGAGGACGCCTTTCGTGTTGGAGGCCATCCAGAAGACCGTATCCGGCTCCATCCGCCGTCCGGGCGCGGCCTCTCCCACGCACTCGAAACGCGGCGCGCCATCGGCGTCCGCCGTGACGAGCACCGCCCCTGGCACGCC
>JAFRNO010000217.1 GCA_017430155.1 Kiritimatiellia bacterium
GAACTTGCCGAGGAACGCCAGCACGGCCGAACCACATCCGGGGTCGGCGAACGGGTACAGCGGCGTGCGGTAGTAGCCGCCATGGTAGGTGAGCGTGCCGGGCGTGGCCACGCCGACGTAGCCGTTCGTCGGAACCTGCGTCAAGGCCGAGGAATCGACGCCCAGCGTCCATCCGTCTACGCAGATCTGGCGCGTAAAGAAGTTCGGCACGCCGAGAGTGGAGCTTGTCGCGCCCACGAGATCGTTCATCTCGAAGTCTCCGCCTGGCACCTTCACCACGTCCGTCCGGCCGGGCGTGGCCACGGCGCGCAGATGCACGTCGTCGATGATGAGGCAGTTGTCCGTCTGCGTGCGCAACGACTTGAAACCCAGCCGCTTCGGGACGCCCGCCTCTTCCGCCGTCACCGTGAAGCGGTGGCGGAAACGGAAGAACTCGCCCTTGTTCGCCTGCACGCGCCCCACGACGCGCCCCGCGAAGAGGATGTTCACGACGGGGCGCTTGATGCCGCCTCCGGTCAGGCTCGATCCGATCGGATCGCCGTAGCGGCTCGTCGCCCAGAACGACAGTTCGTATTCTCCGGCGCGGGGCACCGTCACCTCCGTCTCGGCCCGGCCGCTGTTGACGATCATCAGCGCGTTCGTGCCGTCGGGGAAATCGTAGCTGGTCCACGTGGTGATACGCGGATACAGGGTCACGAACTGCATGCCGCTGTCGCCGCTGCCATTGTACCACCCGTTCGCGAAGGTCCCCAGATGGTAGTTGCGGTTGTAGCCGTCTGCCGTGAACGGCAGCTCGACGGTGTGGTGGGGGATGTACACCGCCGCGCCATCCGCGGGCGCGGACGTCTCCGTCAGCGGCGTCTCGTGCGCGGCCAGCTCCAGTGTGCCGTCCTGCACCGTAATCCGCTTGACGCCTTCGGCGACCGCGCCCACGCGCAACGCGCCGTCGCCCGTCTTGACGACGGTGTCGCCGGAGCCGGACGCCTTGGCGATGCGCAAGCCGGATTCGAGGTCGAACGCCACCTTCGCGTCCGTGAGATCGCTGTAGTTGTCTGGCCGCGGCGTGGCGGGATAGGCCGCCGCATCCCACGTCTCGCCCGCGCCAAGCGCCACCGGCGGCAGCGCGCCGCCGCGCAGCAGCACGTCGCCGGCCTCTAGCGTGAACGTGCCCGCGCCCGGCACGGCGTTCGCCGCCCCGAGCACGAGCGTCCCCTCGCCTTTCTTCACCACGGCGCCCGCGCCCTCGAACGCCAGCGGCACGGACTCCTCGCCCGCGGCCACCGTCACCTCCACGGACGCGCCTTCGGCCGTGCGCACCTTGCCCGTGGCGCGCTGATGCGCCACGGCCGTATTGGTCTTTCTGTCCGGCGCCTTCACGAGCGTCTGCGGGAGGTTCCACTTCGCCATCAGGTAGCGCTCCACCGCAAGCCGCTCCTCCTCCGTCAGGCGCGTGGAGAAGAAAATGGCCTCGCACAGGTAATCGCCGCCCGGCACGTCGGTCTTGTATGTTTCGAAATGGTTGTAGAAGAAGGTCTGGTACTTGGCCGGCGCCGTCAGGAGATCGCCCTCGAGCAGCTGGAAGCCGGGACGCGCCGCGCGGGAGTACGGGTCGCACAGTCGCCCATCGAGGAAGAACCGCGACGCGAAATGCTTGAAGTCCAGGTCGCCGCGCCGCGGGGCGAACATAATCGGCATGGTGTTGCCGATGTTGGCGTTGACCACGCCGCCGCCCGAATCGATGGACGTCAGCATTCCCTCGCCGCGCGACTGGCTGACGTACCCCAGCACCGGCGCCCACTTGCTGAACACGCCATGCACCAGAAAGAAGTGGTGGACGTTGTCCACGTTCGCGTCGGCGCCGTTTTTCTTGAAGCGCATGTACTTGCCGGACTTTCCGCCGAAATAGACGCCCTTCAGTCCGTTCGTGACCATCACCACGGGCGGTGTCTCCTCCGGCGCGCTGCGGTACTGCGCCACGGCGCTCCAGGCGCTGCCCGCGCGCTTGTCGTTCCATGTCGCCACGGCGTCGCCCTCGGTCAATTCGGACGCGTCCACCCAGAACTCCGCCTTCTCCGCGACGAATGCCGGCGGCGTCGCGGAGGGCGCGCCCTGCGCGCCGGTCAGAGACAGCTTGCCGTCCGCCACGGTGATGTTGTAGGGGGCGCCGTTCTCGATGGACTGCATCGGGATCTCCAGCGTCCCCGCGCCCGTCTTCACGAACTCGCCCTGCGGCGAAACCATGAACGCGCCGGAAAGCGTCTGCGTCCCTGCCGCGACATGCGCCCCGCCGGCCTCGCGGAAACCAACGGCCCCCGCCACCGCGCAACAAGACATTGAAACCACCGCCCATGCGGTCCAGACATTCGTTCTGATGGCCATCAATGCGTCCTTTCTTTCATTATGGAAAAAATGAATGTTCGTATTTTAACTTCTCCCCCGCCTTTCTGTCAACCCCGCCTTTAATCCTCGCAGCTATAGCGTTTCGAGCGAGCGGGGGGTGAGGAGAAAGGGCATGATGCCGATGAAGGTGATGCCGTTGCGGTCGGTCCAGGGCTTTTCGTAGGGGTTGCCGGTCACGACGACCTTCCTGAAGTTGTCGCCGATGTGGCGGAGAGAAAAGGTTTCCTGTTCGCGCTTTTCATCGTCTGGGATGTTCCATGCGGACTGGATGTAAAAGCGCATATCCCCTTTGTTGACGACGAAATCCACTTCATAGCGCTTGCGGCAACGCTTGCCGTCGACTGTAGCGAACATCTCCACGGCGCCGACATCCACCGCGTAGTCGCGTCGGATGAGCTCGTTGTAGATGGCGTTCTCCATGAGGTGCGCGTTCTCATCCTGCCGGAAATTTAGACGCGAATTGCGGATGCCGGTATCGACGGCATAGTACTTGGAAGGATAGTCGAGATAGCGGTTCC
>JAFRNO010000218.1 GCA_017430155.1 Kiritimatiellia bacterium
AACGCGATCGGCACAGGATCGATGTCCGGGCCCGACGCGCTTGAAATGCCGAACCGCCACACGCCGGCAACGACATCCCGCCCGCGGACCGGCAACCCGCGCGGGATGTCCTCCCGATCGGGCGCGTAGAGTTCCGCGAAGTTGTAGTACGTCCCCTCTGGACGCGGCTTGTCGAGCGTGTAGCGGAAACTGTTCATTACGGTCGGTTCTGCGCGGTTCGGATAGTCGCCTATTGTGGGATGGGAAGCGCCGCTGCAGTTTTGCGCGCGGGGATAGATGAGCCGCCCCTTGTTCACGGCAAACCACCCGTTCGTCCCGCAACCGTTCAGATTCTCCGTATTGTTCGTGCTGACCGTCCTGAACGAGGCCATGTTGAGATCGCGCGCCTCGCCTTCGCCGTCGGCGATGACCTGCCCGAAGAACCTGATACGCAGCGTGCTGTCCACCCTTCTCACCGATCCCCACCCCGATATGCGGCCCGTCGTGGTTTCGCCATCCAAACCAAGTATCACCCGGTGTCCGCTGTTATCGCCCCTCACATAGAGCGCGCCGCCATGCAATTCCACGGAACCGCATGAGAGCGGCTTCGCGCCGATCGAAATCGAACTTGCGTTGCTCACGACGGCGCCCTCGCCGATGACGAGCCGTCCCGTCGAATTGGTGCCGTTGGCAACGCTGATCCCGGTCGAACTGGCAAACTTGAGGTCGGACCGGCATTCAAGGATGCCGGTCGACTGGTTGGCGAATGCAATGTGGACGGGAGCTGAGCTGTCTTGCTTCTCGATCCTGCTGCCGCTTTCCAGAATGACATGCCCGAACGAATTCGCGTAGCGACCTATCGTGAGCTTGCGCGTGATGGTCAAGTCGCCCTTGTTGACGACGATGCCCGTTCCGCTTTGGCCCGGGAAAATGTCGTACACGGACATCGTGCCTTCGTTCGTCACGATGCCCGAACCACCGGACTGAAGGCCGACGCGGAACTCTTCCGCACATGAGAAGCTACCGCCCGGTTTGACGTTCAGCCAGCTTGTCCCGCTCGAAGAGCCGAGCATGAAAACACTGTTCGCCGCCCACACGCCGCCCGATTCGACCGTGAGGAGGCCGCCGCCGGTCTTTCCGCTACCGCTGTTGCCGACGCGCACGACTCCCGCGTTCGTCATCGTTCCGCCGTCCTGGATCGTAATGCCGATCAAAAAGGCCTGTCCATTCGACTTGTCGCAGATTTCAAGGCCCCCGGTCTCCGCATGGACGCCGTTCGTGACGACCATCGGCTTGCCGCTTCCACTGACGTCGTTCTTGCTTGAATACAGGAACACGTAGTCGTTTGTCGTCGGAACGCGATTGAGCGTTGGTACACTGCCAGTCGAATCGAACCACTTGGCGGCGTGATCCCACGGATAGATGCTTTTGCCCGCATCGGGCTTGTAACAGACGTAAGGCTCGCTTGGCGCCGCGAAAAGCGCAGACGCCGCCACGGCAAGGGCAAGCGCCGCCATGAACCGCATGTGCGCCTTGCCAGCATGATGCGTTTTGGTGTGGATTATACCTTTCATGGCTCAAAGAATACCATATCCCGCCGCCGCTTTCAAGCGCGCAGCTGGGGAAAATGCTTCCTGTTGTTGAGGACAGAGGACAGAAGACAGAGGACTGAGGATTTAGGACAGAGGGCTGAGAGTCAGGCAGGATGACGCAATTGCGCCTTACAGCCACCAAGCCTTTGTCTTTTGTCCTCTGTCTTTTGTCCTCTCTCCTCTACCGCAACCTATGCCGCGCAATGACTTCGTCCTGGAACCGCTTCGAGAGCGAGACGAAGCGTGCGGAGAATCCGCACACCTTCACCATCAGGTTCTGGTGGCGTTCGGGATGCGCCTGCGCGTCCAGCAGTTCCTCCACCGAATTGCAGTTGGGCTGCAGGAGATGAGCGCGCTTCGATGCGAACACGCGGAAGATCGCGGCGAAGAGCGTCGGCGTCATGCCCAGCTTGTCGAACGTCAGGTTCGCATTGGAGGCGTAGAGCAGCTCGTGCGGGATGGTGCCGATGGCGTTGATGACGGCGGTGGCGCCTTCCTTGCAGCGGTACTCGCTCGGCGCGAATCCCTGGGCGAGCCGGTCGCCGTCATGGCGTCCGTCCGGCGTCGCCTTCGTGTTCATGCCCCAGAACAGGAACTCGCGGTAGATCCACGCCGCCAGCACGAACGGGGAGCCGTGCTCGTTCTGGAGACCGTCCAGGTCGCGCGCGACCGACTCGAACAGCCACCGCATGAGGCCGTTCGACTCCGGCGAGTTGTCGCCCCAGTACGGCGCGTCGAGAGCGCGCAGGCGCAACTCCTCGCCGCGCGGACCCTTCCAGTTCGACCGCACGGCGTCGAGGAACTCGGGCAACGTGGCGGACTTGTCCCTGAAGCAGACCTTGTCAATCGCGCAGAGGGAATCGACCACGTTCGCCGTGAACGCGAGCGTCATCACGCGCGGGTGGAACCGCGTGCCGCCGTCGGTCGTGTCGCGCCGGCGCGCGAGGCACCCCTCCAGGCAGGCGGAGTAGGCGGGATGCGGGAACACGTGCGCCGCCGACCGGCCGTAGCGCGTAGAGTCGGAAACCGTGCTGCGGAAGAAGCGCATGAAGTTCGCGAGAAAGACGCGCTTGACCTCCTCGAACG
>JAFRNO010000219.1 GCA_017430155.1 Kiritimatiellia bacterium
CCAACTTCTTCGGGTCGGTGGATTTCGACATCCCGTTGGGCGAGTGGCAAAAGATTGTCGCGGACGCCGGATCGTCCGCGCTCGTCATCCCGTGCCTCGACACCGGCGTGGTCACGCAAGACCCGACGACGAAGCGGCGCTCGCCGCGCCGCATGCTGACCTTGGCGGAATACTGCGGCTGGGCCGGGCGCATGTACGAGCGCGGCGCGCCGGGCGTGTACTTCTTCAATCTTTTCACCTACTTCGAGGCTCCCTATCACGTCACGGACACCACTCCGTGGGATTTCATCGTCACGCACGGTCTCACGCCGGAATCCATCAAGGGCCGTCCCGCGAGCATCCCCGCCAACTGGTGGTACGAGCCGTAACGCTGAAACGTCCTGGAAAGTTGCAATTATTCGTTTTTTTGCCGTCTGAAAAGTTGCAAAAGTCATCACATTTATAGCCTAAAAAGTTGCATATTGACAATATTCGAGAAAAGTGATAATATTTCACCGTTTTGATCAACCTGTTTGGAGTGATAATGGCAGAGTTTAGGCGAAAGTTTTATGACTGGTTGATGCAGTGGAAAGCCACGAAGCATCACGAATGTCTTCTTGTCAAAGGTGCTCGCCAGATTGGCAAGACTTTTATCGTGGAAAAATTCGGGCGCGAGCAGTATGAAAGTTTCATTGAATTCAACTTTATTTTGGATCCTGAAGCCTGCGCGATCTTTGACGGAAGCTTGAAGGCCGATGACCTCTACAGAAAGATTTCGGCGTACGACGCGACGCGTCGACTCCTGCCTAGACGGACGCTGATCTTTCTAGATGAGATTCAGGAGTGCGCGAATGCACGGACCGCCCTAAAGGCGCTTGCACAGGATGGGCGCTATGACGTGATTGCATCTGGGTCTCTGCTGGGGATCAAGTACAAGAACAAAAAGGCGCGCGAACGTCATGTCCCGAAGTCCATTCCCGTCGGATTTGAACGGCAGGTCACAATGTACTCCCTCGATTTCGAGGAGTTCCTCTGGGCGAGGGGTGTGACGGAAGAGGCGATCGAGGTTCTGAGGGAATATTACGAGAGAAAAGAGATCGTGCCTGAGGCGGTGAACCATCGGTATGCCGAATTGCTCAAGGAGTATATGATCGTCGGCGGGATGCCGGTCGTGGTGAAGGAGTATGTCGAGGCGGGGGATTTCGGACCCGTGCAGGAAGAGCAGGAGAAGATACTCGCCTCGTATGTCGACGACATCCACAAGTACGCGGACACGACGGATATTCCGAAAATTGAGGCTTGCTATCGCGCGATCCCCCGCCTTCTTGCAAAGGAGAACCGCAAGTTCAAATATGCGGAGGTCGAGAAGGGCGGCAGCGAGCGCAAGTACGGGACGTCCGTTGATTGGCTCTGCGACGCCGCGTTCGCCTCGCGGGCGCTGAATGTCACGACGGCGGAAGTGCCTCTCAACGCCCAGGTGCGGGACGGATGGTTCAAGTTGTATCTTTCGGATATCGGAATGCTGATGGCCCTTTATGGCACAGAGACGAAGAAGCTCCTGTTTTCTGGGCGGCTCGTCGGAAACGCGAAGGGCGGTCTTTACGAGAACCTGCTTGCGGGCATGTTTGAGCGCAAGGGGTTGCCGCTCCACTACTTCAAGAACGAAGACGGAACGCGTGAAGTCGAGTTCATGCTTGAACGCGATGGGGGTGTCGTGCCCGTTGAGGTCAAGGCGTCCAACGGCGCGACGATTTCTCTGGACGAGGTTCTGGACAAGTCCCGTGTGCCGTACGGGTACAAGTTCATCGACGGAAACGTCGGCGTGTCGGGAAAGAAGATCACGCTGCCGCACTACATGGCGATGTTCATTTAGGACAATGAGTTGCTAAAAGCTAGAAGCTAGAAAGGAAAACAATGATGGAAAAGAAAGTCTGCGCGCTTGCCGTCCTCGCCGCGCTGTCGGCGGCGTGGGCGTTTGAGGTGCCGCCCGTGAAGCAGTGGCCGAAGGAAAAGATTCCGCCGGCGCACGCGGGACGGATTCTCCACTGGGAGGGGATCGACAACGTCCGCGACCTCGGCGGCGTGAAGACGCACGACGGGCGTCTGGTGAAGCGCGGGCTCGTCTACCGATCCCAGGCGTTCAACTTCAACGCCGTCTGCTCGTGGATGTCGGTCGAGCGGATGGAGAGCAAGCTGCGGGGAGGCCAGTTCAGGTATGACTTCGGCGAGGCGTGCATGCAGAGGATGCTCGCCCGGATCGGCACGAACGACCTGTCGAAGAGCTGCGCGATGATCGCCGCCGAAGTCGCCTCCGGCACGAACAAGTGGGAGAAGGGCCCCAGCCGCCTCACGCCGGAGTCGCGTGCGAAGATCCTGCGCGAGACCGGCCTCCGCACGGAGATCGACCTGCGCTCCATGCCCGAGACATGGGGCATGGACGGCTCGCCGCTCGGGCCGATGGTCGCGTGGCACAACATCCCGGGCGTGTCGCTCGGCGAACTGACGTCGGGATCCGGCAGGCTCATGTTCAAGAAGTGTTTCCGCATCTTCCTGGACGAGAAGAACTACCCGATCGACTTTCACTGCATCGCCGGCGCGGACCGCACCGGCGCCCTCGCCGCCGCGCTGTACGGTCTGCTCGGCGTGCCCGAGGACGTGATCAGGGGCGACTACACGCTCACGTCGTTCTCCACCTCGGGCATCCGCACGGCCAAGGCGTTCGACCACATGGCGAAGAAGGCTTTCAAGTCGAAGCCGGGCACGTCCTTCAACGAGAAGATCGAGGCGTTTGCGCTGGAATGCGGCTTCACCCAGTCCGACATCGAGCACTTCCGCGAGATTATGCTCGAGAAGGGCGAATGAGTTGCGTCAGAAGGGGCTGTATGGTAAAATGAGCGCGAAAGGAATACAAGAAAATGATGCGTAAAACGATTTCTTCGGTCTTGGCGGTCGCGGCGTGCGTCGCCGCGTATGCGGGCGGGCTCAAGTTCGACATCTCGTCAGACCACGCGGACGCCACGTACAAGCTGGGCGAGCAGGCGGTGTTCACCGTGAAGGCGCTGGACGCCTCCGGCGCGCCGGCGAAGACCGGCCGTGTGAAATGGAACCTGAACAACTTCGGCGCCAAGGTGTTCGCCTCCGGCGAGGAGGACCTTGCCGCGAACGGCGGCACGTTCACCGTGAAGGGCGCGCAGACGGAGCCTGGATTCCTGCGTCTGGACGTCACCGAGGTGGGGAAGAAGCCGTCCTCGGCGAAGTGGGGCGTGGCGTTCGAGCCGAAGAAGATCGTGCCCGGCACGCCGTATCCGGACGACTTCATGGACTTCTGGCGTTCGGCGATCGCGAAGTACGACCGCGAGGTCACCGAGCCCATCCGTGTGACGGAGGTGAAGCGCACCGCGGCTTCCGTGATGTACGAGCTGCGCATCCCGTCCACGCAGGGCCGCTACGTGTGGGGCTACTTCTCCGAACCCGTCGACAAGACGAAGGGACCTTTCCCGCTGCACGTGAGCGTGCCGGGCGCCGGTCCGTCGTCCTGGGGCTGCTCGATGGCCGGCAACGCGATGTACCTGAAGGTGAACGTGCACTACTACGACCCCGTGGTGCTGAAGGGCGAGCCGCACAAGAGCGCGAAGTGCCTGTCCGTGCAGAAGGTGGAGGACCAGGCGTACGCGAAGAAGTATCCGGTGAAGACCGTGCGCTACACGCAGTGCGGCATCGCCGCGTCGCGCGAGGACTACTTCTACTACGGCGTGATCCTCGCGGCGAACCGCGCGGTGGACTGGGCGGCGTCGCGTCCGGGCGTGGACCCCAAGCACGTGCGCTACACGGGCGGGAGCCAGGGCGGCGGCTTCGGGCTGATCCTCACGGGCCTCAACAAGCACATCCGCCTCGCATACATCGGCGTGCCGGCGATCACGGACCTGCTCGGCGACCGGGTGTCGTCGCGCGAGGCTGGCTGGCCGCGTCTGATCGATGCGCAGCTGCCTGAGAACAGGGAGGCCGCCAGCAAGAACGCGCCGTACTTCTGCGGGGTGAACTTCGCGCGCCAGATCGACGTGCCCGTCGGCTTCGTGGTGGGCTTCATCGACGTCGTCTGCCCGCCCCACGCGGGATACGCCGCCTTCAACGTGTGCCCGTCCAAGAAGAAGGCGATCTTCGATTCAATCGGCTGGGGCCACGACGCCTCCAAGGGCAAGGGCGGTCCGGCTCTCTCGAAGTGGATCAGCGAGCAGGACAAGGCGGCGGACTGACGCGCGATGCGGTGGCGATGAAGCGGAAGAAGGCACTTAAGCTATCGTTCGACTACATGGATACGTCCGAGAGGCGTGTTGTCTCGCTCGCTGCGGACGGCGTGCCGTGCGTGCCGGTGCTGGGGTTCGACGCCTACCGTCGGCAGTGGCGCGCCGCGCCGATCCACGTGCATGACGAATGCGTGGAGATCTCGCTCTGCCTGCGCGGCGATCTGGAGTTCGAGTTGCGAGGCGAACGCTTTCCCTTCAGGCCTGGCTTCGTGTTCGCCTCGCGGCCAGACGAGCCGCACCGCCTTTGCGCCTACCCGAAGGGCATGAGCAAGTACTGGCTGCTCTTTCGCATCCCGTCGCGCGGCGAGCGCATTCTCGGCTTCTCGGGGAAGGAGACGGCGTGGCTCGTGCAGGAGCTGACGCACTTGCCACAGCGGCTCTTCGTCGGGACAAAGGAAATCGGACTCGTCTTCAAACGGCTCTTCGCGCTTTACGACAGCCTGCCGGCACGATCGGTCGAACGGCGCGTGCGCATCCGCGCGTCCGTGGTCGAGCTGCTGCTGGAGATCGTCGAGGCAGCGCACACGACCACGGCTCGGCAGTCGCCCGAGCGCATCGCGGCCGTCATCGCGGCCGTGCGGGCCGACCTGGCGCACGGCTGGACGATCGACGAGCTCGCCACGCGCGTCGGCTGCTCGCAATCGAAGCTGCTCCTCGCCTTCAAGCAGCAGACCGGCGCGCCGCCGCACGCCTTCCTGCTGGCCTGCCGCATCGAGCGGGCGAAGGAGCTGCTCGCGGCGGGGCGCGATTCGGTCGCGACGATCGCCCGCGCCCTCGGATTCGCCTCGCCCCAGCATTTCGCCGGGCACTTCAAGCTCGCCACTGGACAGACCCCGCGCGAATGGCGGACGAAGGCGGAAATGTACATGAAATGACACGTGTCGTTTCACGTACCATTTTTTCTGAAAGTTTTGGTATAATGGCGGCGTTCGCGGAAGGATACCGTTTCGTCGACGGGTTGCCGAAACGCCTTTCGGGAATGAAAACACGAACGGAGCAAGGCGATGACGAGAGGAAAAACAGACCGTTTCGGGCGGCGCGCCGCGTATGCGGTGGCACTGGCGTGCTGGGCGTGCGGCTGCATGGTAGTGGCGAAGGACGTGACGTGGGCCGGCGCGACGGGCGCGAACTGGGACACCTCTTCCCAGAACTGGGTGCTGACCGGCACGTCGACGCCGACGACGTTCGCGAACGGCGACAACGTGACGTTCGACGACTCCTGCGCGGGCACGTCCTGCAAGATCGCCGCCAACGTGACGCCGGGCGCGCTCGTGGTGCGTCGCGACAACGACTTCACCTTCATCGCCTCCGGGGCCATCCAGAACGGCATGACGTCCTTCGACAAGTACGGCACGGGCACGCTCTTCATGGAGGGAAACGTGAGCTTGGCGACGTGCGACATCCACATCTGGGGCGGCGCGATCAAGAACACGAAGCCGAACTGCCACACGTCATTCGGCGGGAAAGCTCCTTTCAAGGTCTACGTGCACGACGGTGCCCGACTGTGGCTCGCTGCGCGGAATTCATCCGGCGACGTGACGAAAGGCTACTGCGACGTGACGGTGTACACCAACGGGGTTATCGACCTTAACAAGCCGGAAGGCGGGGTCTGTCCCGTCAAGTCGCTCACGCTCGACGGCGGCACTTTCTTCTCTGGATGTGGCGATGGTATCTATGGCACTATCAAGATCGAGGAGAGACTCGCCGTGAAGGGTACGGTGCCCTATGTGTTTACGAACGCGCTGAATGCTTCGGGCACCCCGTATGGCGGCCAGTGCATCATCCTCGGATACAGTTCCCCGACGACGTTCGACATCGACGACATCACGGGCGGCGCCGAGACGGCGGACGCGGCGGACGATCTCGCCGACGCGACCTTCTACTTGCCTTTCATGCGCGTATCCAGCTGGACCGCGCCGTATGGTTGCCGCGACATCGTGAAACGCGGGCTGGGCCGGATGACGATTGCCGTCGCGGCGAAAACGGGGAACAGCGCGCCCGGCGGGCGCTGGCTCGTGGAGGAGGGCACGTTGGAATTCAACGAACAGTATTCGCTCTGCAATACGGTGACGAACCCGGTGTGCGTCTTGCCGGGCGCGCGGCTCGTCCTGTCTCAGCGCAACGCCCTGTGCGGGGTTAACGCGAGCGTCCTGGCCCGGCCGATCGTCGTCGACCACGGAACGTTCGAGGTGCGGCGGGCGTTCCAGAAGCTCGGACCGCTCACCCTCGACCACGCGGCGTTCGTCTACACGAACACTTCCGACTTCGTCGCGGGCTACCTGGGCGTGCTCGAGTTCGGCACGAACCTGACCATCATCGCCGACGAGCCCGTCACGCTTACGCCGGCGTCGAATCCCACGCCCGCGCGCGTGACGTTCCATTTCGCGCCGGATACAGTCTGCACGGACATCCACGTGGACGCGATACCCGGAAACGCGGGCGCCGACCTGACGGTCAGCCATGTTCTCGAAGACTGCGTGTCGGCGCTCCACCACAACGCCAGCGGCGCGACGACTGGGCGCACCACGCAGGCGTCGGGATTCATCAAGACGGGCACGGGCACGCTGCTCCTGACGGAACGCGACTCGTCCTATTCCGGCCGCACCGAGATCCGCGAGGGAACGGTCGTGCTGGATCGCCCCGGCTATTCGGCGTCGACGTTCGGCAACGCCACCAAGACGTACCTCGGCAACATGACCACGGCCGGACGCCAGATCGTCGTCACGACCAACGGCACGCTCCGCATCAACCAGCGCAACATCTTCCAGTCGATGTCGGTGGCGGGAAACCCCAACTTGAAGGCCGAGCTTGTCGTGCGCGGCGGCACGTTGACCTGCGCGGCGGGCGCGGGCAGCGCGATCGGGAACATCACGTTCGACGACGCGACGTGGAACCGGTCTTACGGGAACAACAACTGGGGGTACTGGCAGCTCAACCACACGTTCACGCTCACTGGTACGCGGCCGTACGACTTCCCGCTCGTATCGGGGCACCCGGGACTGGAGGCCATCACGATCGTCCCCGGCACGGCGTCCACGTTCGCCGTCGACGACATCACGGGCGACGACGCCGTGGATGCGTCGTTCGGGTTCTACCTCACGCAGCCGCGTGACGACAACCGCCGGAACCACGTCTACGGGTTCACGAAGGCGGGGGCGGGCACGTTGCGCCTCGCCTCCACCTATTCAGACGGCTGCAGGCCGAACGGCACCAACGACGTGACGGCCGGCACACTGCAGGTCGACACGCTCACGGGACTTGACGCGACGCGTCTCACGCTCGTGCGCGCGGGCGCGTACCTCTCTGGTACGGGCAAGGTGACGAACGTTGAGATCGCGGCGGGCGGCGGGTTCGCCGCCACAGCCGGCCAGAAGGGGATGCTGACGATCGCGGGCGACGCGACCGTGCCGGCGACGGGCGTGGTGGAGATCGCGAATCCGGGCGGCATGGACACGAACCGGATTCTCGTCAAGTTCGCGACAGTGGCGGGGACGTTGACGATTCCGGACGACTTGTCGGGCTGGACGGTCAAGGTCGACGGCGTGACGATGCCGCCTGGATTCGCGTTGTTGCGGCAGGGCAACACGCTCGTTGCCGGATGCGTTCAGGGGACGATGGTCATCTTCCGGTGATTGGAAGGGACAAGAAGGGAATGGGAACTGCGTCGCCGTCTGAGACACAAAAGGATCTGGTTTAATAACAAACGGATTTGCGCACGCCTACGGCGTTCGCGTGTGTTGGTTCTGGCGTTGCGGCAAGGCGGGCGTTTTGGTAAACTAACGCCAAGTCGGAGAATACTATGGCACAGAAACGTCCAGAGGGACAGAGGCGAAAGGCACCGCCCAGAAAAGAGGCGAGGGAGGAGACCGCAAAGGTCGTCCTTGTCGGCACGTACAAGGGCGACCAGCTTACGCGTTGGCGTGGCTGGTACAACTACCCAATCTCGGAGGGGGATTTCAACGTAGGAACGCCGAAGGGGGGCGAAAATAAACAAACGGATTTGCTCACGCCTAACGGCGTTCGCGGTGCGGGAGGGTCGCAACTTGTTGCGACCGGAAAAACGGACGCAATGAATTGCGTCCCTCCCGACTTCTCGCGGATCAACGAACTGTGGCTTTTCAACGGAACGAAAGGCCGGAAGACATTCAAGGTTGAATTCGTCGGCGTGAAGACGCGCGAAGAGCTGATCCGCGACTACGGCTATCCTGCGAAGGGCAAGGCGCATGGCGAGAGGTACTTGCTCTTCAAGACCGAGTTCATGTATCAGCACAAGCTCACGCCACCCGAAGAAGCCGAGCGCGTCGTCGTCCGTACGGCGGACTTTGCCCGCTCGCCGAAGATTCGCAGCCAGCTCAAGGCGTATCTTGAATCGCCCGACCGCAACGACCCCGACCTCGCGAAGCGGCTTCCCGAAATCATCACCAAGCTCCGCCCCGACCAGCTCCGCGTATGCGAAGCGGCGGTGCAGTTGGAGTTTGATTTATTAACGCCTAAGATTACGTCAACGAAGACTTCCTTAGGAATGGTTCCCCGAGAACAGTTCAACCTTTATGAATCTGATTTCGTCGCTGTAAGACAGTCTCCATTATCAATGATGTCTGTTGAAGAGGTAAAGGACAAGATTTTTCAGGGCGACTGTCTTAGCATTCTTCCTAAGTTCCCAGCCGCTTCAGTTGACATGATACTTTGTGATTTGCCTTATGGAACAACCCAGAACAAATGGGATTCCGTGATACCACTTGACTTGCTCTGGGCTGAATACAAGCGCATCCTCAAACCAAATGGATCAGTAGTTCTGACTTCCCAGGGAATGTTTACAGCTAAACTCGTACTGAGCAACCCCAGCTGGTTTAAGTATAAGATTGTGTGGGTCAAGTCCAAGCCTACCAATTTTCTGAATGCCAAGGTTCAGCCCTTGCGAAAACACGAAGACGTATGTGTATTCTACGGGCATCATTGCACATATAATCCAGTTATGGGCGAAGGCGTGCCATACGACAAGGGAGTGCGAAAAAATCAGCTTTCTGGGTCGTACGGAGACTTTCGCCCTGTCCATGTTCAAAGTAGCGGGAAACGATATCCAACTGACGTTGTGTATTTTAAGACCGCGGAAAGCGAGGGCGAAGTCTGGCATCCGACGCAAAAGCCTGTGGAACTCGGCCGTTATCTTGTCAAGACGTTTTCTAATCCTGGGGATCTGGTTCTCGACAATGCATTCGGGAGCGGAAGCTTCCTATTAGCAGCAGCATTGGAGAATCGGCATTTTGTGGGGATAGAGAAAAATGAAAGTGTCGCGCTTTTTAAGGAGAAATCGATTGACTACCTTGATATTGCGATGTCGCGCCTTAACGGTATTTTAAAACGCAGGGAGGTCTCATGAAAAACGGAAAGACGCCAGTGTTCAATGAACGAGCATGGGGAATCCAAATCATATCGGAAATCAATCGGCTTGTTTCCGATAAATCCGTCAACTATTGTGTTAAGTGCGCGGGTGGTGAGTTTGGTACGGCTCAAGAGGGGGCATCTACTCTTTTCCCTGATGTGTTGTTGTTCGGCGATGTAAGTAAACGTTTGATTATACAGGGATGGGAACTCAAGACCCCAGAAACTGACATCGCTGACGTAAAGCTCCTAGCAAACGCCAAGGAGAAGGCACGTAGGATGGATACTAGGTCATTTCTCGTATGGAATGGCAGGGTTGCAGTTCTCTACGTTCTTGATCCCGATGAAGAATGGCGCGAGAGTTGCAGATGGATAGATCCAGCGATCACGTCAAGAGAGACGCTCGATAGAATGCCGGAGGTCTGGAAGTCTACTTTACAGTCAATTATCCTGAAGATAGAAGAATTGGTGTCGAAAGGCCCAATTCTCTCTGCTGCGAGAACGACTGATCAACTTGATAGCCTTGTTACGGCTGTATTGAATGCGACCCAAAATCCGATAGAAGAGTCTTTGCACAAACAATACGTGAGTAACGGTAAGTTCAGGGCGTCTCTTGATGCATGGTGGATGTCCGTTAGAGGGGAGCATCCAGATATAAAGGCGCCGAGTGAAGACGCGGCGGTGTCGGTCAAGGCGACCGAGACCGCATATCACTGGGCGCTTAGGATATTGTTCGTCCACTACATGAAAACTTTTGAGCATGACGCCTGGAATGTCGATAACTTCGATGACGCAACCAGTCCATCGGAATTCGACAAATTCTGCGATGAGCTTTCCGCGAAGCATGATTTTGCACTCATGTTGCGTGCGCGAACTGACTTGCAGACTGTGCCAGATGCCGCATGGAGGGAGTTTGCCGCATTTAATAAGTTGCTTTCCTCCGTCCACATTGCATCGCTTTCACAGCCCGAACTGCACAGTATCGTACAACAGCTCCAGAGTCGGTATAGGATGAAGGCGCTAGGTCAGTTTCCGACACCCAAGCGCCTTGCCGACTTGCTTGCGCGAATTGTTCTTAATGATGTCGAGAATGATGTCGTGATTGATCCGTGCTGCGGCACAGGAACGCTTTCAAGGGCCATTATGGACGAACGCCGCCGCCTTGGCGTTTCAGAAGAACTATGCTATCGCAATACGTGGGCAAGCGACAGATTTACTGCGCCATTGCAGTTTGCCACTCTTGCCCTTTCGTCGGGAAACAATCTGGACGAGGTCATTCGGTTGTTCTGTAAAGACGCCCTTTCGCTAACGGTTGGAGAGGAGATTTCGTTTACTAATCCGCGTACCGGAGCTCTTGTTAAGGAGAAACTTCCAAGATTCTCGGCGATCGTGGTCAATCCGCCGTTTATCAGATTTGAACACTGGAAAGACAATTATGCTGGCGATACTGGCATGATAAGTTCCGCGCTTGCGCTTGCGAAAGATGCAAAAGCTGACTTCCTCGTGCCGATCGTTCTACACTTGGCCAACCTTCTCCTTCCCAATGGAACGCTGGGAGTGGTGCTGCCGAATGCTTGGCTTGGCGCTGGTTGGGCTCGAACCTTCCGACAGGAGCTCTCCAGACGCTTCGACTTTGAGTATGTCATAGGAAGCATGAATGGCCGTTGGTTCGAGGATGCCAAGATCGTCACAAACCTTGTCGTACTTCGTAAACGGGAAGGCGACGATCATTCAAAGCTGGACTGCGCTGATGGTTCGGTGACGTTCGCATTGACTGAGAAGCCAATTGCCCAATGGGCGGACGACTATCTCGGAGAGATTGTCGCTGGGATTGTCGCGAATAGCACTGCATTCAACGGATTTTCGCTGAAGCGACAGTCGTCAGAAATAATCCATACGGTTGACGAACTGGGATTGGCGTGGACCGCTTGTTTCGCTCCGCTCGATTGGCTTGCCGAGATCCGCACAAAGTTTGTACCAGTCACAGATTTCTTTGCGATTGCGCGTGGGGAAAGGCGAGGCTGGGACAAGATGTTCTATCCAGGGATTGAAGCCGCAGCAACAATTGAGAAACGATTCTTGGCACCCGTCATCAAGACCGCATCTGAGGTCACAGAACTGATCGCCCAAGCAGACAGTGTTGCGTTCTGTTGCAATGAGCCCATTGAAGTGTTACGTAGAGAAAAGTGCGTTGGCGCACTTGCATGGATTGAACGTTTTGAGCGAGAAGTGAACAATACAGGTCGGCCTCTCCCAGATGTGCTGGCGCGCTCTGGACAGCAGTGGTACGAAATGAGCGCATCCACAAGGGCCGACATAGCTGTCTCGATGAATCCTGGTGAGCGTCTTTTTTTCATGCGGATGCGGGAACCTACATTCGTGAATCAAAGACTCATCAGGCTTACGAAAAGAAATGATACGGTTGATGTGGAACTTTGCCATGCATTACTCTGTTCGATGGTCAGTTGTTTCTTCCTTGAGGCCTTGGGGTTCGGTCGTGGCGAGGGTGTGCTTGACTTGAGCGCGACGAAACTCAAGGACAGCCTCCTGATGCTCAATCCGCAACAACTCTCGAAAAGCCATGTGCGTACAATCAAAAAGGCTTTTGTGAAACTTGCGTCAAGGCCCGTCAAGACCTTTGAAGAAGAGTTCTGTAGCAAAGACCGCTTGGCCTTTGAACGAGCCGTCTTGAAAGCTTATGACTGTGAATCGCTCTACACTCCGATTCTGACCGCCGTAAAAACCTTGCACAATCTTCGGCTGGCTCCAGTTCGTTAATCAAGGACTCTCTGGGGGTTTCAATGCAGGTAAAAAACATAGAGGTAGAAATTGCGATTCACTCTCCAGCTGCCGCCGCCGCGTTGTTTCGCGCGGCGTTACTGAAGGAGCAGAAGCGATATCATGGGTGACAATGAGGGCTTTAGCACGCGCATACAGAAATTCGTTAAAGACTAACTATAGGAGAACAGGACAGATGAAGACCGTATATGTCGTTATAATCAGTGAAATGGCCGCAATGCATGCGAATGAGGTTGACGCGGAGGTGTTTGCCGAACATGATGCAGCAGTTTCCTGGATTGAAAAGGAGATAGCTGAGAAGGTGCAAACATATCATCTTGAAGAATCCGCTGTGGATGGTTGGTGTGTTGAGATTGATGGCCCCGCGCAAACCATTCAATACGACATAAGGGAATGTACTCTTCATTGATCATTCTGCCGAATCAAACAGAAGGGAAGTGATGTCGTGAACCGAACACAAGCAGGAAGTGTAATAGAAACTCCAGGTGATGCCGCCGCGATGTTTCGCGCCGCGTTGCCGAAGGGGCAGAGAGAAGAGCGCGTGTTTGTGTTGCCGCTGGACGGCAACGGCAAGGTTCTTGCCAAGCCGATTCTCGTTTCCGTCGGGCACGCGGACGGGACGGCGGCGATCGACGCGGGGGCGATCTTCCGCGAGGCGCTGAAGGCGGGCGCGGAGGAGATCATCGTCGCCCACAACCATCCGTCGGGCGACCTGACGCCGAGCAGGGCGGACATCGCGGCGACAAAGGAACTGAAAGACCTTGCGGCGCGGCTCGGTGTTGTTTTCCTCGACCACATCATCCTCGGTTCTGACGATTCGGTTGAAGGAAGAAATTTCGTCTCTCTTGCCGAACAGGGGATTTGAGAGGTGCGCCGAAAGAAAGTTTTCCAAGGTGATATCAGGAGGTAAAATGAAAAGTTCGTGTTTCATGATTGCGTCGCTGGTGGTGGCCGCCGCGTTGAGTGCGGTGGGCGCGGAGCGCGCGGTGGTGTCGGGCGGCAAGGCCGTGGGGCTTGTCGGCGAGAATGGCGCAAAGGTGGAGGCTGGCGACGGATGCGTCGTGCTGTCCGACCACAAGGCGCTCTACTACGCCTCCGGCGTGCCGGAGGG
>JAFRNO010000036.1 GCA_017430155.1 Kiritimatiellia bacterium
CGCCAGGCGTGGAGGCAGAGACCGCGCCCGCCGCCCGTGCCGTACCGCACGTCCCCGCACACGGGATGTCCCGCCTCGGCGAAGTGCACGCGGATCTGGTTGCGGCGCCCGCTCTTGAGGACCACCTTCACGAGCGACGTGCCCCGCCCTTCCGACAGCACCTCCCACTCCGTGCGCGCGAGCTTGCCGCGCGCGGGGTCGGACACGCTGTGCACGTTGAGCGTCTTCTTGTCCTCGCAGAGGTAGCTCTCGAACGCGCCCGACGGCGCGTCCATCCGACCCTCCACGCGCGCCAGGTAGGTCTTCTCCGTCAGCTCGTTCCAGTTCGAGCGGAAGTAGTCCTGCACCTCCTCGCTCTTCGCCACCATCATCACGCCCGACGTGTCGCGGTCGAGGCGGTGCACGAGGTACACGCGCAGACGGCTCTTCGCCTGCCCCTTCCGCACCCAGTCCCCGAGCGCGTCCTCCACCGTGTGCTCGCGCAGCCGCGCGGACGCGCCGCACCGCGTCGCCTGCGACAGCACGCCCGCCGCCTTCTCCACCACGATCACGTCCACATCCTCGTGGAGGATGCGGATGCCCCGGATGCTGCGGTGGGATCCCTTCTTCATCGGGCACGCGTCACTTGTTGGACAGCGCAAGCGTGACGACGACCGGGTTGTGGTCGGAGGTCAGTGTGTCGGAAACGACATGCGTCTCCTTCACCTTCACGCGCGCGGACGCGCCGCGGTCGACCGCGATGTAGTCGATGCAGCATTCCGAACCGGGCGCGTGTTCCTTGAAGCCGTGGTACGTGCGGCACTTCTCGTTGGAGAGGATCGCCATGTATCCGCGCAGCGCCGCGATCGGGGCGGAATCGGGTCGGCAGTTCCAGTCGCCCGTCACGAACACCGGCTTCGCCGCCGCCTTCTCGGACACGACGCCGCGGATGATTTCGACCGTCTGCAGCCGGTTCGTCTCCTGGAGCGAGAAATGCGACGTGCCGAACCAGCAGTCCGCGAACTCGCAGAGCAGCAGCACGCGCGGCTCCCTCCCGGGCAGCGGAACGCGCAGGACGGACAGCGGCTTCTCGCGCGACAGGACGACGTTGCCGTAGCTGCCGCCCTGGAGCGGAATGGACTGCGCGAAGGTGGCGTGAAGTCCCGTGAGGCGCCCCAGCTCCTCGGGCATGTCCAGCCGCTGGGAGCGCTTCGCGCCCTTGTCGATTTCGTTCAGGCCCACGAAGTCCGGGCGCTCGCGGGCAATCACCCCCGCGACGCGCGGGATGTCGACCCGCTTGTCCGCGCCCGCGCAGTGGTGCACGTTGTAGGTCATGAGACGCATCTCGCGCGGCGGATTCGCCTCCGCCGCGGAAGCGGTGGACGTCGACTCGGCGGCCGGCGCGGCGGCCACTCCGGCCGCGGCCAAGATTCCCGCCATCAAAAACATTGTTCTGTTTGTCATGCGGTTAGTATACCAAAACCTACCCCCTTGGGACAATGGGCATCTTGCCCGTTACTGAAGGGGCGCGCACGCGCGACCGTACGCAAAAAATTGTGCTATAATATCCACCGTTAGCTTTTACAAAGGAGTGTCTCATGAGGAAAATGTCTTTCGCCCGCCTTGAATGTCGTCTGCTTGCCATGCTCGCCGCGCTTGCGGCGCTGGCACAGTGCGCCGCGCTTCATGCGGCGAAGGTGATCGTGGAGACGACATGCGCCGACGGCGCCGTCACGACCGAGGAGGTGGTGCTGGAGATCAAGGATTCCCGCGCCGTCTTCCGGTGGCCGCGCGAAAAGATCCCCGCGAACGTCAAGCGGATCGCGGTCTGGCCCGACTTCGCCGAGGCCCGTTCGGGCGAGGACGGCTGCTGGATGTTCCCGAACAACCGCATGGGACGTTTCACGCGCACGGAAGGCCGGGCGTACGAGAACTGGGGCATGTTCATGCCGTGCTTCGGCATGGCCACGCCGCGAGGGGCGTTCTGCGCGATCGCCACGGGCATGCCGTATTCGCTCTCGGCGGAGGTGACGGTCCAGAACGGCGTCTACAGGATGCGCGCCCTCTTCGACAAGTACATGGACGACCTGTACGAGGACATCTCCGTCGAGTTCCGTTTCCTCGCCGGCGCGGACGCCGACTATTCCGGCATCGCGCGCGCCTACCGCGCCTACCAGCTCGAACGCGGCGCGTGCCGTCCGATCACCGAGCGCGTCAAGGACCAGCCGCTGCTCGACTACGCCGTCCGCCACCCCGAGGTGCGCGTGCGCATGGCGTGGAAGCCCGTGCCAAGCCCGGTCCTCGAGCAGGTCACGCGCAACGAGCCGCCCGTGAAGCCGGTCGTCACCTTCGACCGCATGGCGCACTTCGCCGACGTCTGCCGGGAAGTCGGCGTGGACGGCGCGGAGTTCTGCCTCGTGGGCTGGAACGTCGGCGGACACGACGGACGCTACCCGCAGATCTTCCCGGTCGAGCCGACGCTCGGCGGCGAGGAGCGGCTCAAGGCCTGCGTCCGGCACGTCCAGGACCTCGGCTACCAGATCGCGGGGCACTCGTCGTTCCGCGACTGCTACATGATCGCCGACACCTTCGACGCCGAGTTCGTGGTGGAGAAGAACCCCGACGGAACGCTCCGGCGCGGCAAGACCACGTACGGAGGCGGACGGCTCTACACGATGTGCCCGCAGCGCGCCTACGAACGCTTCTGCCCCAAGCAGTGCGCGGAGATGGCCACGCTGGGCTTCAAGGGGCTCTTCTACCTGGACGTCGTCACGGCGCGTCCGATCTTCCCCTGCCCCGACCCCCGCCACCGCCTCAACAACGGCCAGCGCGCGACGTGGGAGTGCAACATCCTCGACGAGGTGCGCGCCGTGTTCGGCGGCAGCGCGTCCGAGGGCGCGTACGACTTCTGCGTCGGGTCCCTCGATTCCGCTTTGACGATCCAGTGGTGCAAGCCGTTCGACCCGCCCAAGTGCAAGCTCGACGACGCCTACGTGCCCTTCTGGCAGCTCGTCTACCACGGCATCGTCCTCTCCACGCCCTTCCGCACGATGATCAACTGCACGGCGAACCCCGACCGCCGGTCGCTGCTGAAGCTCGCCGAATTCGGAGGCCGCCCCACGTACTACGTCCATTCGGTGTTCGTGACGGGACGCGCGCCGAGCATGGGGACGATCGACCTCGAGCTGACCACCGAGGAAAAGCTCAGGCAGTCCGCCCTCTGGATCAAGGAAGGCTGCGACGACTACAACCGCCGCCGCGCGCTGCAGTTCCGCTTCATGGACCGCCACGAGGATCTCGGGGACGGCCTGTTCCGCGTCACGTACTCCGACGGCTCGCGCCTCGTGGGCAACTACAACGACGCGCCGCGCACGGTGGACGGCGTGCAGGTGCCGGCCCTCGACTATGTCGTCCTCCCACCCGCGCTGCGCACAGGAGATTATCGGTGAAAAACAAAATCGTCATTCTTGTATCAATGGTCGGCGTGCTTTCCGCAATGGCGGCGCCTGTGCTGGAGAACGACGCGATGCGCATCCTCTTCGCCGACGCCTCGCGCGGCTGGGGCGTGACGGGCATCGTCAACAAGGTCGCCGGAGACACGCGCTTCCTGCGCGACACGACGCGCGAGATCGACCTCTGGCAAGTGTTCTTCGCCAAGGAGAAGGACGGAAAGCGCGTGGAGTGCAAGGAGGTGTCGAACCGCTCTGGCGCGAAGCGCCGGATCGAACGCGACGGCAACAGGACGACGTTCGTGTTCGAGGGGATCGACCTCCCCGGCGAACCGGGCGCAGTGGACGTGCGCGCCACGGTGGAGCTCGAGCCGGGCAGGGGCGGGAGCCTCTGGACGCTCGACGTGACGAACCGCAGCCGCGTGTTCGCCCTCACGCGCACGAAGTATCCCGTGCTGAAGCGCGTGACGGACGACGGCGCGGGCGACATGATGATGCCCTCGTCCAACTTCGGCGCGTATCTCGTCCGCAAGCGCGACTCGAAGAAGATCCCCGATCCGCGCATGGTCGGCTACATGGGCTACGCGCCGATGGTGAGCGCGTTCAACCTCGGCGACGCCGGACTGTACGTGGCCGCGCACGACGGAAAAGGCCACACCAAGTACTTCGACGTTAAGGGCGAGCAGAACGTCTCCTTCTACACGCCCGTCGAGAACATGGGCTACCTGGGGCGCGCCGCGCGCGGTCCCGGCTACCCCGTCTGCATCGCCTGCTACAAAGGCGACTGGTGGCAGGCGGCGAAGCTGTACCGGAAGTTCGCCCTGCAACAGCCCTGGACCGCCAAGGGGCCGATCTGCCGCCGCGCCGACTACCCGAAGACGATGAGCGAGACTCCGCTCTGGATCAACATCCACGGCGACTCGGCCGTCGCCACGAACACGCTTGCCGCCGCGAAGAAGGTCTATCCCGATTTCGCGACGGGTCTCCACTGGCATCGCTGGAACCTGCCGGGGCACGACGTGAACTATCCCGAGTATTTCCCCACGGTGCCCGGCGTCTCGAACGCCGTCGCGGCGTGCCGTGCAATGGGGCAGGTCCCAATGATCTACACGAACGGACGCCTCTGGGACGCCGGCACGATGGGCTGGCGCTTCGCGCAGCCGTACGCCACCGTGCAGGACGGCGGCACGCCCTACATCGAGCGCTACGGCAACAAACGCGCGCAGGGCGTGATGTGTCCGTACACGTGCGAGTGGCAGGACGTCATGAACGAACTCGCGCGCCGCATCACGGGCCCGGAGGTTGGCGCGCCCGGTCTCTTCATGGACCAGATCGGCGCGGCCGTGCCCAAGCTCTGCTTCAATCCCGCGCACGGCCATACGCTCGGCGGCGGCACATACTGGTTCGACGGCTACCGCACGCTGCTCGCCAAGGCGCACGCCACCACGTTCGTGAACGGTGCGTTCCTCACCACCGAGGGCAGCGCGGAACCGTGGATGGACAACGTGGATGGCTACCTGATCGTGACGATGCGCCTCGCCGAGGACGTCCCCTTCTACCCCGCCGTCTATTCCGGCTACACCACGTACTTCTGCTCGCCCCAGCATGGACTGGACGACGAAACCTCCTGGCGCTATCTCCAGACGCGCGAGGCGTTCTGGGGCGTGGCGCTTGGCTGGTTCTCGCCGTCGTTCCTCACCGCGCCGGGAATGGCCGACAAGCGCGAGATCGTGGGCGCGCTCTGCCGCCTGCGGATGAAGTACAAGGACTTCCTCGCCTACGGCACGCTGCTCGATGAGGCGCGCTTCGCCGCCGCGCCCGCTCGGGTACCGATCAAATGGAGACCGCGCTGGGTGAACCGCGGCAAGCCTCAGGAATTCGACGCGCCGTCCGTAATCGGCAATCTCTGGCGCAACGCCGCCGACACGGAGACGCGTCTCTTCCTCGCGAACATCTCAGACGCGGAGCAGACCGTGACCCTCACGAACGAGGGCTTCGCCGGCCGCACCGTCACCCTCCCGCCCCACGCAATCCAGGTTCTTTAAGGCAGGGGCGTGACTTTGAGATTGCGGCGGCCCCAGCGAAGCGCCGTCTCGTGCGACGGCATCCACACGTCGCTGTGCCGGCCCGTGATGGCGCCTCCCACGTCTTCCACGACACCTGTGCCGTAACCGGGGATCTGGAGCCGCGTGCCGAACGGATAGACCTTCGGGTCGGCCGCCACCGTGCCAAGCCGCGCCACGGTTCCGCGCGCCGTCACGCCCACCTTCTTCCGCCGCCCTCTCTGCGGACCGTACGTGTAAACGGGCGGACCGAGACCCAGCAAACTGAACTCCCACCCGCAGCATTCGCCGCAGTTGCAGTACGCCGTCACGAGCACGTCGCCCTTCTCGGCCTCCGTCGGTAGCGGAAAATCCAGACGCGCCGAATCGTCCGACTCGCCACCTTCGTTTTTGCGCCAACAGCCCCGCACGCACGCCCAGAAGATGATCAGCAGCAGGACGCCCGCCGCCGCCCAACCCCATTTTACGTTTTTAATTTTCAATTCTCAATTTACCGTTCATACATCCGCTCGTAGCGCGGCATCGGTTCGAGAATGCCGCCGGACTTCGCCCAGTAGTCGGCGTCGCACTCGAACACGCCCCGCTCGGTGCGCGTCCAGTGCGCGTCCGGATAGGCGAGGTCGCGGCGCATCGTCTCCCAGTTGCGGAAGTTCTGGTGGCCGTTCGTCTCCACGAGCCCGAGGTCGCCGATGCCGGGGAACGCCGGGAGGCGCGCGGCCACGGCCTTGTTCCACTCCACCATCGCGGGGCACACGGTGAGGTCGGCGCAGAAGCACGGCACGCCCTTCTCGAACGCGGCCTCGGCGATCTTCATGCTCATGGACATCGTCTTCGCGATCGGCTTGAGCGCCATCGCGCGGTAGCCCATCTCGATGCGCGTGAGCGCGTCCTTCACCGTGTGCGCGCTCTCGTCCGCCGCGAGGCGCAGCGGGATGTCGTGCACGTCGATGTCGGCGTACTCGTCGAACGGCTCCTCGATGATCGCCACCTGCTCGTAGGCGCCGATCTTCCTGAGGTGGTCGATGAAGCGGAGGAGCGTCTCCTTCTTCTCGTAGCGTCCGTTCGCGTCGAAGTAGTACGGTAGCCGCCCCGACTTCGTGTAGGGCGTGCGGCAGTCCTTCAGCACGGCGTGGATCTCGCTCACGCGCGCCATGTCCTTCGCGAGCATCTCCTCCTGCGTGCCGGGTTGACCGATCTTGATCTTCATGAAGAACGAGCCCGCGTCGACCGCCTCCTTGATCTCGGAGACGGGCACCTTGTACGAGAAGAGCGGGATGGACGCGCACTTCGCGTGGTGGCAGGAGAGCGCGGGACGGCAGGACGCCGGGATGAGGTCGTCGAAGTTCGTCAGGCCGTTCTCGCGCGCGTACAGCACCCACGCCGCCGCGTCCACGGACACGAGCGCGTTGAGCGCGAACGTGGCGCGCAGCGCCGGGTTGTTCGTCACCTTCTTGCCGTATTCCAGCACCTGCGGCCAGAGCGCGTCGCAGAGTTCGAGGGGATTCCGGAACGTCATACCCTCCGCGAGCTTCAGCGCATGCTGGGTCATCGCGAACATGAACGAGTTGCCGCCCGCCTCGGAGGTGGAGGCGAACACCTTCGCGTCGCTCCAGAGACAGCTCTGCGTGCCGAGGCCGATGCCGTGCTTGCCGGACGCGGACCGGATGTACGACGAGACGATCCACTCCTCGGTCAGGTAGCCGCCCTTGAAGCCGAACGGACGCACCATCGGCTCGCGCTCGAATCCGCACCCCGTGCGCGCGATCGTGATGGGGCTTTCAAGACGAAGCGGCGAGACGCCGCTTCCCCCAGCGGTAGGGCCC
>JAFRNO010000220.1 GCA_017430155.1 Kiritimatiellia bacterium
GCGCATGGAGAAGTGCAGCGGAATCGCCTTCACGGGCAACGTCTGCCGCGCGGGACGCGACGACGGCGGCAAGGGTCTCTTCACGCCGCAGGTCGGCTTCATCCTCAAGGAGATGCGGTGCTCGGTCGTGAAGGACAACGCCCTCGCCGCAGGGTACATGGACACGCTGTTCGTGGACCAAGGCGGACACGGGCCGGACTTCGTGTTCAAGGACAACGTCGGTTATCCGATGAAATGACTCTCCGGAAACTCAAACCCAAACCAAGCAAGGATCGCAGATGAAAAACACCGAAAAGACTGTTCGTTCCCTTCTCGTCGGCGCGCTGGCGCTCTCCGCCTGCGCGTTCGTGGGGTGCTGCACCCTATCGGATTCTGCCGAGGCGGAGGCCGGCCCCGGCTGGAAGCTCAAGTGGTCGGACGAGTTCAACGGCACGGAGCTCGACACGAACGTGTGGCAGCGCTGCAAGACCGGCGGCTCGGACTGGAACCGCCACATGTCGACGCGTCCCGACCTCGTCTTCGTGCGCGACGGCCACGTGACGATGCGCGGCGTGAAGAACGACGGCCCGGACAAGGACAAGCACCCCTGGGTCACCGGCGGCATCGAGAACAGATTCGGCCCCGCCATCTCCCAGATGGCGTACGGGAAGGTCCTCATCCGCGTCAAGTTCCAGGACCACCAGAAAGGCGCCTGGCCCGCGCTCTGGATGTGCGGCGTCAAGCCGGACGCCCAGGGACGCCGCTGGCCGTGGAACGGCGAGATCGACATCGTGGAGCGGCTGAACGGCGACGCCTTCGTCTACCAGACCGTCCACTCGGGCTGGACGCACCACAAGAAGCACGCGAAAGACCCCAAGCACAACGGCAAGGCGCCGATCGTCAACGGCGACTGGAACGTGTACGGCATGGAGATCACGCCCACGGAGCTGGTCTGGTCGGTGAACGGCAAGGACACGTTCCGCTATCCGAAGACGGACTGCGGCGACCCCGACCAGTGGCCGTTCGACAATCCGTTCTTCTTCCTCCTCGACATGCAGCTCGGCGGGAAATGGGTCGGCGACGTCAATCTCGACACCCTGCCCGTCGAGATGTACATCGACTACATCCGCATCTTCGAGAAGACTCCCTGAGCGCCCATCCGACGGTCGCACGTGACGCATGGCCGGTGAAATCATCAAGACGCAGGGCATCGTGCTCACGGTGCATCCGTGGTCGCGTACGAGCCACGTCGTCACATGGCTCACGCCCGACCACGGCCCCGTGACCACGCTCGTCAAGGGTGCGGTGCGTCCGAAATCCGCGTTCCTCGGCCAGTACGACATCTTCTACACCTGCGACATCCTCTACTACGCCCGCGCCACGGCCGACCTCCACGCCCTGCGCGAGGTCACGCCGCGCACCTTCCGCGAGAACCTGCGCGGACGCTGGCGCGAAACGGCCCTCGCCGGCTACGCGGCCGGCCTCGTGAAAGACCTCGCCCCCGCGAACGCCGAGGCCGCCGCCTGGTTTTCCTTCCTTGACACACTCCTCACCCGTCTCGAAAATACGGGAGGGTCGCAACTTGTTGCGACCGCCCCGGGAGGGACGCGCCCCTGCGCGTCCGCCCTTCAGGAACTCGTGCGGCTGGAAATGGATATCCTCCAACTCGCCGGCTGGGCCCCTGACTTCTCCAACATGGATCCCCGCGCCGAGTGGACCCCTTTCGCCATCGATCTCGGACGCTGCGGCGAAGGCACGCGCACCGTGCGGCTCTCCCCGCGCACGGTGGCCGTGCTCGCCCGCCCCGACGCTTCCGGGCACGCCCTAGAGACGGTGAAAGACGCCGTGCGGTTCCTCGGCGTCTTCCTCGCGTATCACATCGAGCGTCCGCCGGACATCCGGCGCGCGCTCGTGTCGCTCATTCAGGAATAGACACTAGCGGATCTTCACGGGGGCCTTCGTCTTCGCGGAGGCGTAGACCGCGTCGATGATCTTCATCAGCTTCACGGCCTGGTCTGGCGTGTTGAGCGGCGCCTCACGGCCCTGGAGCACGCGCACGAAGTTCGTGGCGGAACGTACGCGGCCCATCGTCTCGTCGGGCTTCACGCGCACGGTCTTGTCCGCACGCGCGCCCTTCGCCGTCTGGCAGTAGAGCTCGCACACGTCCTCGGCCGTCTCGTCGAGACCGTCCGTGCCGAACAGCCGGCGGACGAGTCCGCCCGCCTTCGTGCCCTGGAACGTCACGCTGACCTCTTCGCGCTTGTTCATCTCCGCCCAGGCGTTGCGCAGGAAAAGCACCGCACCGTTCTTGAAGGTGACGAACCCGTGTGCGGCGGCTTCCACGTCGCACGTGCCGTTCGCCCGATCGGGAATGCCCCAAGGGCCCTTGAAGCGCCTGTCGCCCATGAACGTGTCAAACGTGCCTGCGAGCGCGTAGGACGGCTCAGGGTAGCCCATGAAATAGAGCGCGAGGTCGATCATGTGGAGGAGGTCGATCACGGGACCGCCGCCCGACAGCGCCTTCGTGGTGAACCAGCCGCCGAAGCCGGGGATGCCGGTGCGGCGGATCCAGAGGGCCTGCGCGCTGTTGATCGCGCCGACCTTGCCGGAGGCGATCGCCTTCATCATCGCCTGCGACTCGGGACGCGCGCGGTTGTTGAAGTTGAACATGAGCGTGCGGCCCGCGCGCTTCGCGGCGTCGGCCATCCGCTGCGTCTCCTTCGCGTTAAGCGCGGGCGGCTTCTCGCAGAACACGTGCTTGCCGGCGGCGAGCGCCTGCAGCACGAGAGGACAGTGGAACTTGTTCGGCGTGATCACGCTGACTGCGTCCAGCGGCTCCTCCCGCAGCATCTCGGCCACGTCGCCGTACGCACGGGGGATGCCGTACTGCGCCGCCGCGCGGTCGGCCGCCGCGCGGGACGCATCCGCGACCGCGACGACCTTCGCACCCCCGGCCCGGAAACCGGGGATGTGA
>JAFRNO010000221.1 GCA_017430155.1 Kiritimatiellia bacterium
CGTGAGAACCGGTCCTTCGGCGACCTTTCCGATGAGGTCGTACTTGACGCCCTTGTCGGTGTAATGCTCATCGACCTTGTGTGATTCGTGTACCCCGGCGGCGAACGTGTTGCCCGCCGTCTGCGTGGCCTTCTTGACGGCCGCCGCGGACGCGGCCGCGGCCGGCGCGGAGACGGGCGGCTTCGACCCGCCGACGACCGGCTTGTGGATATGCGGCTTGCGGATGACGGGCTTGAGCTTGATCGTCGAGACGCCCGCGGACGGCGACGGGGCCGCGGACGGCGCGGCCGGCGCGTTTGCGGACGCGCCGAACGGCGCAACCTTCGGCGGCACGGGGGACGACTCCGCCGGCGTAATCGGTGTCATTTCAACGTCATCTGCCATTTTCTCAGCTCCTTTTGTCGTTCTGCCTGTTCAAATCCATGCCGCCCGGTCAGACGGCCATCACTTCGGCTTCCTTCGCCTTCAGCTCCGCGTCGATCTTCGCGATGCCGTCGTCCGTGGCCTTCTGCACCTTGTCGAGGCCGCCCTTCAGGTCGTCTTCGGAGATCTTCTTGTCCTTCTCCAGCTTCTTGAGCGACTCGTTCGCATCGCGGCGCACGTTGCGCATCGCGATCTTCTGGTCCTCGGCCTGCTTCTTGGCGACCTTCACGATCTCCTTGCGGCGCTCCTCGTTCAGCTCGGGCACCGTGATGCGGACCACCTTGCCGTCGCTCTGCGGCGTCACGCCGATGTTCGCGGCGAGGATGGCCTTCACGATGCCGTCGATCGTCGAGGGGTCGAACGGCGTGATCTTGATCTGGCGCGGCTCAGGCGTCGAGATCGTGGCGATGTTCTTGAGAGGCTGCTTGGACCCCCACGCCTCGGCCTGTATGCCGTCCACCATCGCAGTGGACGCCTTGCCCGTGCGGAGGCCGGCGAACTGCGCCTTCAGCGCCTCGAAGGACTTCTGTATTTTCGTCGTCGTGTCGTTCAGGACTTCTGCAACCGTTTCCATGGTTCTGCTTTCTTTCGGGTTTGTTTTGACATTCAGGTGTCGCTCACGAGCGTGCCGACCGCCTCGCCGCGGACGACGCGCAGGAGCGCGTTGCCGTCGAAGAAGTCGAACACCACGATGGGGATCTCGTTGTCCATGCACAGGGCGAACGCCGCGGCGTCCATCACCTTGAGGCGCTTCTCGAGCGCAGTCTCGTAGCGGAGCGAGCCGTACTTCTTCGCCTTCGGGTCCTTTTTCGGGTCGGCCGTGTAGATGCCGTCCACCTTCGTGGCCTTCAGGAGCACGTCCGCGCCGATCTCGCTCGCGCGCAGCGCGGCCGCCGAGTCCGTGGAGAAATACGGGTTGCCGGTGCCGCCCGCGAACACCACCACGCGGCCCTTCTCGAAATGGCGGATCGCCTTGCGCTGGATGAACGGCTCCGCGAGCTTCGGCATCTCGATGGACGTCATCACGCGCGTGGGCACGCCGATCGCCTCGAGCGCGTTCATCATCGCGAGGCCGTTGATGATCGTGGCGAGCATGCCCATCGAGTCGCCCGTCACGCGGTTCACGCCCTGCGCCGAGCCCGTGAGCCCGCGGAAGATGTTGCCGCCGCCGAGGACGATGCCGACCTGGCAGCCGAGCGCGTGGATCTTCTTCACGCGCTCCGCCATGAAAGCGAGCTTAGCCGGGTCGATGCACTCGCCCGTCTCGCGGTTGGCGAGCACCTCTCCCGAGAGCTTCAGGAGGATGCGCCGGTACTTGAGCCTTTTCTTCACGGCCACTATTTTACCCTTTTTCGCGGCGCGGCGCAACAGTGAGTTTTACCTTTTACATTCGTCACGGGCGGACCCCCTGCCAGGTCTCGAAGCGGCGGCGGGCGAGCGCACGGTAGGCGGCGCCCGTTCCGCCGTTCACGAACGGGTCGATCGTGATGCCGCCCCGCGCGGCGAATTTGCCGTACACCTCGAGGTATTTCGGGCGCAAAAGCCTCCAGATGTCGTCGTAGACGACGTTCACCACGTCCTCGTGGAAGTCGCCGTGGTTGCGGAAGCCGAAGAGGTACAGCTTGAGCGACTTCGACTCGACAAGCCGCTTCGCGGGGATGTAGCGGATCGTGAGCGTCGCGAAGTCGGGCTGGCCCGTCTTCGGACAGAGCGTCGTGAACTCCGGGCACGTGAACGTGACCCAGTAGTCGCGCGCGGGGTGCTGGTTCTCGAAGGAATCGAGCACCGACGGGTCGTAGTCGCCCGCCGCCTGCACGTTCCGTCCGAGCGCCTTCAGTTTGTCCAGGTCTTTGCGCATGGTCTTGCCTCCAGTCATTTCGCCACGTCCACGGAAAGCCCGAGGTCGAAGTACTGTCCGCCGACCTCCTGCTTCACCTTCGCCGCGAGCACGTTGTCGCCCTCCTTCACGGCGGCGACGAACGCCTCGAGCGGAATCGTGAACGTCGTCCAGTCCGTGTTGTAGCCGGGCGCGGTCAGGACGAGCCTCCCGTTCAGGTAGATCTCGGCGTCCTCGTCGTGGAACATCTCCGCCGTCACGCGGAGGAGCTTCTCGGGACGCGCCGCGTAGTTGAAATGGCGGCGCAGCCAGATCGTCTTCGTGGACCAGTCGGTGTTCACCTTCGCGTGCGGGTGGTCGCGCGTGATGGCCTTGTTGCCGAACCCGCCGCACGCGCGCGCCCACGCGGAATCATCGAAGGACGGCTGCGCCCAGTCGGCCGCCGGCTCCTCGGTTGTCCACGCCCACGCGCGCGGATCAGGGTCGAGCCGCGGCAACACCTGGTGCGTCACGCGCGGCCCGAGTCCGCGCGCGGCGGCCGCGCGCACTTTTGCGTGCACGGCGGCAAGCGCGGCGGGGTCGAACTTCACCACGCGGCGGTCGTAGGTGAGGAGACCGTTGATCTCGGCCTCCACGTCCGTCGTCTGCGTGTAGACACTCCCCGCGAGTCCCGCCTCGGCCAAGCCCGCCACGTGCTCCATGAGCGACACGAACTTCGCCTGCACC
>JAFRNO010000222.1 GCA_017430155.1 Kiritimatiellia bacterium
ACCGGCAGCACCCCCTGAAAAGAGGGCTCAGCACGACTTGGTAGGCGCGGATGCATGCGATCATCACCGTCCGCATTTCGCCACCAGATACCTCAGTTCGCGCATCACGTCTTCGGTCCGGCGTCCCTTGAGCGACGCGCGTCCCACGAGGACCCAGTCGGCGTCCGCCGGCATTTCCCCCGCCAGCAGACGGAAACCCTCCCGCAGGATCCTCTTCGCGCGGTTGCGGTCCACGGCGTCGTGGAAGCTCTTTTTGGAAACGACGACGCCGGCTTGTCGGCCGGCGTCCTCCGAGCGCAGGACCCACGCGGTCATGAGACGCCCGCGGAACGGGCGCCCCCGGTCGAAGACGCTCTTGTACTTCTTGCCGGGGAGTCGCGTGGACATGCACGTAACGGTCCCTTAGACCTGCGTGAGACGCTTGCGCCCCTTGGCGCGGCGGCTCGCGAGCACTTTACGACCGCCCTTAGTCGCCTTGCGGGCGCGGTAGCCGATCTTCCGCGCGCGTTTAATCTTCGAGGGCTGCCACATCATCTTCATGGTTCGGTTTCCTTCTTTGTTGAAAAGTGAGCAGATAGTATATCACACGCGGGCGCGATGCGCAAGCCCCTGGATGTCGGCAACTGCGGACGCGACGTTCGCGAAGAGCGCGGGCAGCTTCTCGCAGGGCGTAGTTGAAAAAGCGAGGCGGATCAGACCGGAAAGGACGATCGTGCCCGTGGAGTACTTCTCGATGAGACGCCGGCGCACGGCCTCCGCGTCCACGCCCTTCGGCTTCACGCACATGAAGTAGCCGCTGTTGAACGGCATCGGCTCGAACAGGGCCTGCCATTCGGGATGGGCCTTCAGGAGGCGCCGGATGATGAGGTAGCGCTTCTTCAGCGCCGCGTACTTCTCGCGCTTCTGGGCCTTGTAGGCGGGGTCCGCGTACGCCCGGAGGGCGAGGTGCTGGCCGAGGGAGGAGGCGTTGGAGATGCCGCTGCGCACGTCGCCGGCCGCCTTCGCGGCAAGCGCCTGGAGCTGCTCGTCCGTCGCGCCCTTCCAGGCGAAGGAGATGAAGCCCACGCGGAGGCCCCACACGTAGTCCTCCTTCGTCGTGCCGTCGAGCTTGACGGCGAGCACGTTCCGGTGCAGGTCCGCGAACTCGGCGAAGAGGGACTCCGCGTGGACGCCCTTCTCGTAGACGAGCCCGAAGTAGGCGTCGTCCAGCACGACCACGATCTTCTTCCCCTTCGCGGCCACGGCCTTCACGGCGGCGACGATGCGCTTCGCGTCCTCGAGGGTCGCCGTGTAACCCGTGGGGTTGTTCGGGAAGTTCAGCACGAGGATCTTCTTGTCGCCCGGCGCGAGAAGCGCGCGCTTCATCGCCGCCACGTCAAAGGCGCCCGCGCGGAACATGTTGAACGTGGCGATCTTCGCGCCGCACACATCCTCGAAGAGAAGCGCGTAGTTGTCCCAGTAGAGGTCCGGCGCCACCACCACGTCGCCGGGCCCCGCGAACAGTTCGCCCGTCACGCGCAGGCCGTGCGTGAGGGCGTTCGTCACCACGGGGAGGGAGTAGCGCTTGCCCCGCAGGGAGGGGTTCTTCTTCACCTGCATCTTCTTCCACGCCTCGCGAAGAGGCAGGAGCCCGAAGCTGCCGGCGTAGAGGAAGGCCTTGCGGCCCAGGTCGGTATGGCCGGCGAAGCAATCCATCACGAGCGGGGAGCCGTCCTCCTCGAATGCCATGCCGATCGTCGCGTTGATCGCGCACGTCTTCGCCTCGGCTCCCTGGCCGAGAATGCCGCCGTAAGGAAAATAGATGCGCCGGCCGACGGGGGAAAGCATGTCCGCCACCGAACCCAGTTTCGCGTTCAACTGTTCTGCCAATGCGTTCATGGGCGCATAGTATACCAAATCCGCGGCCGGTTGGCGTGCAGGAATGCGTTTTTCGACGCTACCAGAGCACGGAGGCGCCGTGCGCGGGGGCGCAGACAAACGCCGAAGGCTTCACGCCGAGCGGTGCGTAGAACCCGCGCGCAAGCGTATCCAACACGGCTTCGGCGCGGTCGGCCTCCACGAGCGCGAGCACGCACCCGCCGAGGCCCGCGCCCGCGAGTTCGCTGCCGAGCACGCCCGGCGTGCGGTCCAGGAGCGCGCAGAGCGAATCGATCCGGGGCGTGGAGCAGCCGTACGCGCCCACCGCCTCCGCGTAGTCCACGTTCCGCGCCGCGAGGTCGTCCAGCACGGCGTCCGTCACCGCGCGCGGCGCCTCGGACGCGTGGGAGATCTTCATCAGCTCGCCGAAGCGCGCGCAGTCGCCCGCCCTCAGCACGTCCATCGCGCACGCGGCGCGCGCGCATTCGCCGAGACCGAACAGCGCGACGCCCCGCAGGTCGTACACGCCCGGATCGGCGTGCGTGGCGAAGAGCTCGTCGAGGCGCTCTCCGCTCTCCGGCAGGAGCGCACGGAGCGCGTCGCGCGTGGCCGTGCGCGGAATCGCGCGCAGGAGACGGTATCCCTCCGCGAACGGACGCACCCGCGCGAGGTCGCGGAACACCGGGAGCTGCCGCTCCGGGAATGCCCGACGTACAAGAAGAAGCGCGAATTCGTAGGCCGCCACGCACGCGTTGAAGCGGTCGCGGCTGCCCTCGCTCTTCTTCGCCTGCTCGTGGGAATTCGCCACGAGCACGGCGTACCGCGCGGGCAGGCGCATCGACGGTCCCACCCCGAACGGCGCGAAGTCGAGGCGCGTAAGCGCACCCTCCCGGCTGCAGAGCATTGCCGCGTGGTCGCCCGCGCCGCCGCGGCTGCCCACAAACCATTCCGCCTCGCCGCAGAGCGGCACGAGCTCGGCCGGCTCGAGGTCGAGTCCGTTCACCGCCGCAAGGGCGAGCATGGACGCCACCACCACGGACGAGGAGCTGGAGAGCCCCGCCGCCACGGGGATGTTGCCCGACGCCATCACGTCCATCCCGCAGAGCGGGAGGTCCGTGGCGCGCTGCAGGCGGACGACCGCGCCCTTCACGTTGTTCGTCCAGTCGCCGCGCGAGGCGGCGAGCGCCGCCCGCACGTCCGGACGCGCCAGCCAGCCGAGCCACGCGCG
>JAFRNO010000223.1 GCA_017430155.1 Kiritimatiellia bacterium
ACGTGTCCGCAAACGGTTTTGAGAAAAGCGCCGCGGCGGGCGCGATGTCGTCCGCCGTGCCCCGCACGCCGTCCGGACCCTGCGACAGCACCACCGGCGGCTCGTTCGTCGGCTCGTAGACGTAGCGGCGCTTCCAGGGGTCCGGAAGAAGCGTGGGGACGAAATTGGGCGATGAAATGTAGGGCCCCTGCCAGCCGGCATGGCGCGAATACTTCTGCACCAGGGCCTCCAGCCCCTCGTCGGCCGTGGGGTAGACGCCGCAGTGGAACCTGTACCGCCCCAACGCCTCCGCAAGCGCGTTGACGCTGTTCTGCGCCATCACGATGTTCCCGTCCCGCATCTTCTTCCCCCCGGCCTTTCCGGAACCTTGGATGAGGAGCCCCCCGAGCAACAACAACCCCATCAGCACGACAATGTAGAAGACCGGTCCCCGTTTGATCTGGGGCGCCTGCAGCCCAAGTTCCATCTTCTTGGACTCCATCTCGCGGTAGATGGCCTTGATCTTCCGCTTGCGCTCCTCCTTCGAGAGCGGAGACTTCTTCTCGGGCGTTTTCTCTGCTTCCATCATTCCACGATCTCCACTATCAGCGGCCGGACGGTCGGCGCTGCCGACGAGACCGCGATCGCCTCCTGGACGAGCCTCACCGCGGCAGGCAACCGCTCCGGCCGCGTGGGTGCATACAGCTGCGCAAGCGGCTGGCCGGCGGACACTCCGTCGCCACGCTTCACGAGCAGCCGCACGCCCGCCGCCGGATCGATCGCGTCCGTCGCCTGCGCGCGCCCCGCGCCGAGCTCAAACGCGGCCTGCCCGACCTTCTGCGCGTCAATCGACGCGACGAAACCATCGGCGGCGGCGAGCGGCGGTCGCGGGGCGACCGCCCTACCAGGCGAGACGTCCTCAACGCGCCGCTGCGCAAGAAATGCGTCCAGGTCGCCGCCGTGCAGCTTCACCATCTCCGCAAAACGCGCGAAGGCCGCGCCGTTCGCGAGGTTCGCGAGGCACGCCGCACGCGCCGCGTCAAGGTCCTCGCCCTTCGCCAGCGACACCATCCGCGCCGCCAGCTCCACCGAAAGCTCCACCACGTCATGCGGGAGCGGCCGCGCTTGTCGCGGCCACGGTAGGGCGCGCTCGCCGAGCGCGCCGCCCCTCAGCACGTCGATCGCCTCCTCCACCTCGAGCGCGTTGCCGACCGTCCACCCGAGCGGTTCGTCCATCGCCGTCACGAGCGCCGCCGCGCGGCGTCCCGCCGCCTTTGCGCCGTCCACGAGCGCACGCGCGAGCGCGCAGGCGTCCGCGCGCGTCTTCATGAACGCGCCCGCGCCGCACTTCACGTCGAACACGAGCGTACCCGCGCCCTCCGCGAGCTTCTTCGAGAGGATCGAGCCGACGATGAGGGGGATGGACGGCACCGTTCCCGTCACGTCCCTCAGCGCGTAGAGCTTCTTGTCGGCCGGCGCGATGTCGGCCGTCTGCGCGGCGATCGACACGCCGCACGACGCCACGACGCGCTTGAACTCGTCAAGCGAGAGCGCCGCGTTGTAGCCGGGAATCGACTCGAGCTTGTCCACCGTGCCGCCCGTAAGGCCGAGGCCGCGGCCCGCGAGGGACGGAACGGACAGCCCGCACGACGCGGCAAGGGGCTGGATGACGAGCGAGAGCTTGTCGCCGATGCCGCCCGTCGAATGCTTGTCGGCCGAAGGACCCGTCCACGAAAGGCACGCCCCGGAATGCTGCATGGCATCCGTCAGCGCGTGCGTCTCGGCGGCCGTCATGCCGCGGCAGCACACGGCCATCGCGAACGCCGCCATCTGGTAGTCCGGCACGTCGCCGCGCGTGTAGGCGTCCACAAGCGCGCGGATCTCCTCTGGCGCCAGCTCGCCTCCTTCGCGTTTCCTGTCCAGCAACAGCTTGACGATCATCTTCCTGCCCTCCGCCCCGTCATTCGTTCAACAGCATGTCCGTCAGCGGCGTGAGCGGACGCCCCAGCAGGAACTGCCCGCCGCCCATCGCGCGCGCGCCCTCGGCCTTGAGCGACACAAGCAGGATCGCGCCGTCGACCGTGCGGACGATCGGCCCGCGCTTCGTCGCGGCGAGGATCGTGCCCGGCATCTCGCCGCGCCAGGCGGGTTCGATCTTCTCGGTCGGCACGAACTCGACGCCCATCACGGCCACGCGGCCGGTCATGCCCTTCTTGCGGAAGCGCAGCGGGAGGAACGTGTAGCAGCCCGGCCAGGGCGTATAGGCGCGCAGCATGCGCTCGATGTCGTACGAACGCAGCCGGCTCCAGTCGATGAGCCCGTCCGTCTTCTTGATCTTGTGTGCGAACGTGACGCGCGCCTCCTCCTGCGCCTGGGGAGGCGGCAGCGTGCCGGCGGCGAGCATCCGCATCGTCTTCGCAAGCGTCACGCCACCGCAGATCGCGAGCTTCTCCATGAGCGACTCGGCCGTGTCCTCTGGATACACCGGCTCCACCTTGCTCATCAGGATCGGACCGTCGTCCATGCCCAGCCCCATCTTGATCACGCTCACGCCGGACAGCTCGTCGCCGGCGAGGACCGCCGCCGTCACGGGCGAGGCGCCCCGGTATTTGGGCAGAAGGGAGAAATGGCAGTTGATGCAGCCGAACGGCGGAAGCTCGAGTATCTCCTTCTTGAGGAACTGCCCGAACGCGACCACGGCGATCGCGTCCGGCTTCTTCGCGCGTATCCAGGCGATCGCGTCCGGCGCATTCACGTTCTCCGGCATGATGCATTCCTTGATGCCGCGCTCGATCGCGTACTGGCGACACGGACAGGGCGTGAGCTCGCGGCCGCGCCCCGCCGGACGGTCCGGCTGCGTGACAAGGCCGACCACCTGCAGCTCAGGATAGCGCAGGAGGCCCTTCAGGCACATGGCCGAAGCCGAGGATGAACCCATGAACACAATTCGCATGACGGATATATTCTACCATAATCCCCGCCGCGCGAACAGATGCCTTTATCGAACGTCGCGGTAACGCGGCTGGCCCGCCTTGGTGCGGAGCGAGGCGTGGTCGAGCGGACGGAAGTACTCGCACTGGTACGTCGTCGCGAACCGCGCGGACATCGGCGACGCATCGGGAGAGAAGACGAACACCTTGAGAACGCCGTCCTCCTCGACCGTCTTGAGCTCGCGTCCCGCGCAGAGCGCGTTGAGCGGCGTGGCCGTGAAATCGGCCTTCCCCGCCGCGCCCTTCACGAACGCCAGCCGCCAGGCCGCACCGCCGTCGAGGGTGAGAGTTCCCTCGCACGCGCCCGTCTTCGCCACCGTGAAAATGTCAGCGACCTTGCACCAGCCCTTGTCGGCGTAGCGCACCGTGTAGTCGGGCAGGTTGCGGCCCACGCAGAGGCGGTCGATGTTCGCGCCCTTGATCGCGTAGTCGCTCTTGAGGATCACGTCGCGCACCACAGCCGACGGCATGTAGTGCTTCGCCGTCGCGCCCGGATGCGCGTCGTTGCCGCCCACGCCGATGAGCCCGCCGTTGAGGACGAGCTTACCGGGGTTCAGGGGGTCGGCGACGTGCAGGAAGGAACCCGTGCGGTCAGTCACGTTCTTGACGGATCCGTCCTCCCAGTACATCACGTTCATGATCTCGCAGAAGGAGCCCGCTCCCTTCAGGTCGATCGCGTGATAGCAGGTGTCGGGGTAGATCTCCGAGCCGGTAAAGTGCGCGCCCGGGCCGAGCACGATGCCGCGCGTGTCGTTCCACCAACGCGGTTCGTGCGACCCCATCACGCCCGTCCAGAGGTGCATGTTGTCGCCGTAGGTGTGTCCGTTGTAGAGCTCCAGGCCGATGTTCACGCCCATCGCCTCGACGTTCGTGAGGCGGCAGTCGGCCGGGCCCTCGATGCGGATGCCCACGGCGCGCGCGGTCGGGTCCTTCGTTGTGCCGAAGATCGTCATGTTGCCGGCGAAGATCGGACGCGACCCGCGGCCCTTCACGTACAGGCCCCACGCGGCGCAGTTGTAGATGCCCACCTTGTCGATGAACGTGTACGTGTTCTGCCGGCAGTCCGCGATGCGGATGCCGCATTCGCGGCTCCCGCACATGACGTTGAGGTTCTCGACGTTGATCGGGCGGTCGCCGCCGAACTCGATCACGCCGCGCGTCCCGTTCGTGCAGACGATGTCCGAGACGAGCCACGTGCGCGCGGCATTCACCACGGAGATGCGCGAGTAGCCCTCGCCCCGGATGGGGTTCTTGAGGAGGAGCGGCTGCGCCACCTTGTAGATGCCCACCGGGAAGAACAGCGCGCCCTTCGCCGTGTTCGCGTTCACGATCGCGCTCACGTCCGCCGAGCCGTCGTTCTTCGCGCCCAGCGCCACCACGTTGAGCACGTCCGCGCGCGCGGACGCGAAACACAGGCAGCCTACCAGCAGCAACACGGTCTGACGGCAATTATTCATTTTCCATTCTCCATTTTTCATTTTCCGTTCAATCGGTCTTCTGCATGTCGCAGAGGCGGCGGTAGACGCCGTTCGCGGCGTAGAGTTCGTCGTGCGTGCCGCGCTCCACGATCACGCCCTCCCGCATGACGAGGATGAGGTCCGCGTCGCGGATCGTCGAGAGGCGGTGCGCGATCGCGAACGTCGTGCGGTTGGCCATGAGCCGGTTGATGGCGTCCTGCACGAGGCGCTCCGTGACCGTGTCGAGCGCGCTCGTGGCCTCGTCGAGGATGAGGATGGGCGGGTTGCGGAGGATCGCCCGCGCGATGGCGATGCGCTGGCGCTCGCCGCCGGAGAGCGCGAATCCCTTCTCGCCCACGTTCCGGTCGTACCCCTCGGGCTGCGACATGATGAACTCGTGGGCGTTCGCCATCTTCGCCGCCTCCACCACCTGCTCGTGCGTCGCGTCCGGCGAACCGTACTTGATGTTCGCCTCGACCGTGTCGTTGAAGAGCAGCGTCTCCTGCATCACGCTGCCCACCAGGTTGCGGAGGTCGGCGATGCGCAGGTCGCGCAGGTCCACGCCGTCCATCGTCACGCGCCCCTCGTACGGGTCGTAGAAGCGCGCGAGGAGCCCGCTCATCGTGGACTTCCCGCTGCCCGTGCCGCCCACGACGGCCACCACCTTCCCGCGCGGGATCTCGAACGAGGCGTGCGACACGGCGTCGCGCTCCGCCGTGTCGTAGCGGAACGACACGTCCTCGAACACGATCCTGTCCGTGAACGCGGCCTTCGGCGCGGCGTCGGTCCTCTCCGGCAGGGACATCCGCACGTCGAGGATCGAATACAGGCGCGAGAGC
>JAFRNO010000224.1 GCA_017430155.1 Kiritimatiellia bacterium
CCGCATGGAAGGCGTGACGTTGAAGGACACGCCCTGCTGGACCGCGCACTTCCGCTGCTGCGACGGACTCGACATCCGCAACGTGACGATCGACGCCGACCGGACGATCGCCAACTCGGACGGCTTCTCCATCGACTGCACACGCAACGTCACGGTGGAGGGCTGTACGATCAAGACGGGCGACGACGGTTTCGCCATCCGCGCAAGTTGCAAGCTTCATGCGGACGCGCACCCCTGCGAGAACATCCGCATCTCCAACTGCGACGTCTGGAGCTGCTGCTACGGCATTCGCTTTGGCATCGGCATTGGCACGGTGCGCGACGTCGCGGTCGAGAACTGCCGCTTCCACGAATCGGCGAACGGTATCGGGTTACACCCGGCTTGGATTCCGGGAAAGAAGGGCGTCTACATCGAGGATATCCGCGTGTCGCGGTGCGTGTTCAAGGAGTGCGCGCGGCCGGTGGATTCCAACGCCCGTTCCGACGACTGGCGCATCCGAGACATTACGTTTGAGGACTGCCAGTTCGAGTCGCTACAGCCGATTGCGTTCTCCAGCCCCGCGTCGCGCCATCCCGAGAACGTCACGTTCCGCAACTGCACGCGCAAGCACCTCGACGTGCTCCGCGTGCGCCATCACCGGGGCTGGGGCGGGAAGCGCTCGAAGAAGTTCATCGAGGGCGGTCCGGTGACGAACCTGCGCATCGAGAACTGCCTGCCGTCGGACGAGCGGAAGGGCGTGCTCGTCCTCTCCTTCGACGACCGCAACTTCAACGACTGGGTGACCGCCCTGCCGCTCTTCGAGAAATATGGCGCACACGCGACGTTCTTCGTGTGCGGCCCCATCGACGGCGAGGCCGTGCGCGTGATGAAGCGTCTCTCCGAGGCCGGGCATTCCGTGGGACTCCACGGACTCCGGCATGCCAACGCCGACGAGGCGATTGCGAAGAAAGGCGCGGACCTCTACTACAAGGAGGAGATCGAGCCGCAGCGGGAGGCGTGCCGCGTGGCGTACGTCCCGATCAAGTCCTTCGCCTACCCGAACTGCCGCCGTTCGGACGAGGCGGACGCCCTCTTCAAGCGGAGGGGCTTCGCGCACGTGCGCGGCGGACACAAGGGCGTGGCGCCGTACGACCCGAAGGGCGAAAAACAGGAGGGCCTGAAACCGATCCACACGGTCGACCGCGCGTTTCTGCCGTCTGCCACGGCCGGCGCGCAGTTCCGTCTCGACACGGTCATCGCGGGCGAGGCGTACCACACGGACATCGAGGACATCCTGAAGTGCATCCGCCGCTGCGCGGAGCGCAAGGAGGCGTTCGTGCTCACCTCGCACGGCATCTCGCCGAATGCGAAGGGGATCAACATGAAGACCGAATGGCTGGAACGCATCCTTGCGACTGCGAAGGAATGCGGCGTCGCTGTCCTCGGCTTCGACGAGCTGTAGAAGGCGTGGCACAGGTGAAGCCATGAGGATGACTGCCTTCTTCCTTTCCGTCGCGCTGGGGAGCGTGTGGAATGTCCAGGCTGAAGGCGGCGTTTCGGAACCTCCGCCGCTGCAGGCGACGTGGGGACAGCCGGTCGACCTTGGCCCCGGCGGCTACGCGCGCATCCGCCGACTTGCGGACGGACGCTACATGGCCGCCTATTCGCGCGGTGGCAACATGACCATCCGCTTCAGCGCGGATACAAAAAAATGGACGCCGCCGCGCACGGTCGTCCCGCGCTTCGAAGCGGGCGCGGGCACGAACCGCATCTTCGTCGGTCTCGCCAACGCCGAGTTTGCGCAGCTGTCTTCGGGGCGCATCATCCTTGCCTGCAACCTGCGTCCCGCCAAGGATCGCGCCGACGTCCATCCCTTCTCGATCGGCTTCGCCACGAGCGATGACGCCGGGGCCTCGTGGTCGAAGCTGCGCGTCATCTACCGTTCCGAAAACCTGTCGGACGGCGTCTGCCGCGGCTGCTGGGAGCCGTTCGTGTTGCCGGGTGCGGACGGCCGTGTGCAGATTTACTTCTCGGACGAGACGCCATACGTTGACGGGAAGCGTCGTTTTCAGAACATCTCGGTGATGGAATCGTCCGACGGCGGCGACACGTGGGGGCCCGTCCGCGTGGCGTCGTACAGTCCACGTTGTCGCGACGGGATGCCCGTCCTGCTGCAACTCGGCAACTGGCGGTGGCTCGCCATCGAGACGAACGGCAAGGGCACGCACCTGCATCCCGAGATCATCCGCTCGCGGGTGGCGGACAACTGGTCCGCCACCGTCGGCAGTCCCTCGCCCGACCGATTCTCCCCGTTCCTCGTTTCGCGCGACTGGAAGAAGACATACGGCGGCGCGCCCTACATCGCGGCGACGGAAAACTTTATCCTGCTTTCCTGGCAGGAGACGGCGAACTTCACGCGCGACGAGTTGCACACCTCCGTCGTCCGCGTGGCGGCGGTCCCGAAGAGCGAGATCGTGGACGGCCGCTTCACGACGATGCGCGTCCTCTCCGTGCCGCCCCTGTTCCAAAATACGACGGAGAGCACGCTCTGGAACTCTCTTTGCCCGCTGGACGGCGATTCGTTCCTGCTCGTTTCGCAATGCAGGAACAGGATCATCGTCCATCCCTGCCATTTGCTATACTTTTTGCACCAAGACAAGAAAGAACGTGAAGGAGGTTGATTCAGATGGACAAGACAAAGATGGTGCTGGGGGCTGCTATCCTTGGCGTTTGCGCGGCTTGGACTGCCTGCGCGGCCTGGAATCCGGGCGAACCGGTGACGACATATTGGGCCGGTCCCGGTTTTCCCGGAAACGAAAGGCTTTCCGACCGATGGCTTGCCCAGCTGAAGGAGGGCGGCTTCAACACCGTGTGGGCGATGACGCCGGAGGAACTGGATCTTGCGGCCAAGTACGGAATGCGCGCCATCTATAAGCCCAAGGAGCTCTGCGACAGGAAGATCTTTCTCAATGTCGACGATCCGGCGGCGGAGGCGGCGATGGAGGCGATGGTCAACCGCGTGAAAGACCATCCGGCGCTCTATGTCTACGAACTCTACGACGAACCGGCGGCGGGGCTGTTCGCCTCGCTCGCCCACACGAAAGAATGGCTTGCCCGCCACGATCCAAACCATGCCGCGTGGGTCAACCTGCTGCCGACGTACGCGAACAACAAGCAGCTCGGCGTGAACGGCGAGATCATCCGCGCCTACTGGGAACACGTTCGCCTCTTCGGCGAAATCTACC
>JAFRNO010000225.1 GCA_017430155.1 Kiritimatiellia bacterium
ATTTCGCGCAACGATTCCCCCGTTTGCACGGCGGGGCCCCCTCTGAACAGTGGTGCCTATAACGGTGGTTACGGCATCTACAACGTCACGTTCACATACAGCCCCGACACGTGGCCTGTCACGCTCGGCGGCGCGAAGGACACCTTGCTCAACGGCGCCCGATACGTGTTCGACGGCGTCGACGTCACGGGTAATCCGGATGCGACGAAGTTCTCCGACAACAGCGTCGTCGTCCTGACGAACGGCGCATCGGCTTCTGCTTTCCAGTTGCAGGACGCGCTCTCTGTCGTCGTTTCCACGGGATGCGAGATGCGCATCACCAAGGACTGGGCGCTGCACTCGCGCGGCAATGCGAACGTCCTGATCGACGGTGGGACGTTCCGCGCCAAGAACCAATGCTATGCGAACAGGGTCACGCTCGTCAACGGCGGGCAGGTCGCCGGCACGCTGATGCGCGTGGGCGCGTTCAACACCACGAACACCACGACGACCCTGGCCGGACCGCCCTGTTTCATCGAGAGGCTCAACGGATCGGAACAGCGGACGAGCGCCGCCGGGAATGTGCCGTTCTCCAATTGGCATGAGTTCCGCCTGGCGGCGGACTTGTACATAGGCGGCATCTACGACGTCGGCGGTTGGGTGGGTCTCAACTGGGAAAAGAAGGGGCCGGCAGACCTGCACATCACCAAGGCGTCGGGCACGATCGGCGGGTTCCGCATTCGCGAGGGCGCAATCGTCCTCGACAGCAACGGCGCGCTCGGCATGACAAACGCGCTTGAACTGGTCGGCGGCGAGATCGACGGCGGCGCTTTCACAAACAGGTTCGGCGCGCTGACCGTGAAGGGGGATTCGGCAATCAGGGCAGGTGACGGGAGTCTTACGTTCTCTGACTCCTCGGCTGCGGTCTGGACGCCTGGCGCGACGCTTTCGGTGACAGGCGCCGCGGCGCGGCTCACGAGCGGCCACGTCCGCTTTCTGCGCGAGAACGGCGCGGCCGGTCTTTCCGACAGCCAACTTCGCGCGATGCGCTACAACGGCGAGCTGCGCGTGCGGCTGGACGGCGAAGGCTGGCTGGAGTCTTACATTCCCGGACTGACGGTGATTTTCCGATGAACAGGGCGATTGCGGTCATCTCGCTTGCCGTGGCCGTGGCGCTTGCCGCGGCAGGAGCTCCCGCCGCCTGCGCGTTTCCAGCGGCGCAGGGCGTGCTTCGGCGGTTCGCGGGAGAGTGTGTGACGGAGAAGTTTGCCTTTGCGCGCATGGAGTCCGCCGAGCCGCAGGCGGAGATTGCCGCGCGCGACGGGAAGATTCTTATTCGCGCCACGGACGAGAACCGCGCGGCGGCGGCCGTGGGGCGTTACATCCGCGAAGTCGCGAAGGGGCACTGGAGCCGGAGCGGCAACCGCGTGCCGACGGACTGGCCGCTGCCGGAGAAGCCGATCACGGTCAAGGCCGTCCTGCCGCACCTGCACGCCTACAACTACTGCGTGTTCTCCTACTCCTTCGCGTTCTACGGCGAGGAGGAGTGGCGGGCGAACATCGATCGGCTCGCGCTTTCGGGTTTCACGTCCGCGCTCGTGCCGACCGGCAACATGAAGGTGTGGCAGCTCTTTCTGCGCGACGCGGGCTTCTCCGAAGCGCAGATCGCCGCGTTCCTCCCCGATGAAACGGCGCAGTCGTGGACGAACTGCGGCGTGATGGAGGGCGTGGGCGCGCCGTTCCCGCCCGAACGCATCGACGAGGAGGCGCGTCTCGGACGTTGGATCGTGAAGGAGATGCGCGCGCTCGGCATCGAGCCGATGCTGCAGGGCTTCACGGGACTCCTCCCCAACAGCTCCACGAACGTCCTGTGCGGGGCGAAGTGGCCGGACGCGCGGATCTACGACCAGGGACGCTGGGCGGGCGGTCTTAAGCGTCCCGTGCTGCTCGACGCGACGACGGACGCCTACGCGAAGTTGGCGAAGATGTGGTACAGGCGGCTCTACGAGGTGTACGGCATTTCCGATCCGCGCTACTTCGTGGGGAACCTCTTCAGCGAGGGCGGCGTGGCGAAGGGCGTGGATTGTCCGCGCATCGCGGCGGCGATGCAGCGCGAACAGCAGAAGGCCTCCCCGGGCGCGCTCTGGTGCATCAGCTGCTGGGGGGCGGCGCCGCGCCAGGATCTGCTCAACGGCTTGAATCCCGATTTGACGCGTATCATCGTCCTTGACAGGAACATGGCGAACGGGGGCGTGTTCCCGCGCGGCTTCGGCAAGATCACCTGGATTTGGGGAGAGCTCCTCAACTTCGGCGGAAACGAGGGGATGTACGGCGGCATGAACGCATTGCTCAATCTCAGCGGGCATTTGAAGGGACCCAACGGCAAGACGCTGCGTGGCTACGCGCTGGAATCGGAAGGGCTTGATTCCAACCCCGTATTCTACGACCTCTTCACCGACCTCGTCTTCCGCCCCGATGCAACCGGGACAACGGGCGTCTCGCCCGTTGCGAATACACTCGACCAGTGGCTTGCCGGCTACGCCGAACGCCGTTACGGGATTCGCGATTCGCGCATCGCGGAAGCGCTTTCCATTCTCGCGCGTTCGATCTGGAACGTAAACCGCATGCAGGAGGGTTGCTCCGAGACCGTGTTCTGCGCGCGTCCGAAATGGGACGTGAAGAAGTCCTCGTCCTGGGCCACCCGCGAGAAGATGTACTACGATCCGCAGGATGTGGAGAAGGCGGCGCGCCTCTATCTCGCCGTTGCGCAGGAGCGCCCGGAGTCGCTGAAGTTGCCGACCTTCCGTTTTGACTTCACCGATGTCTTCCGCCAGGTGCTGTCCGATCGCGGCGTCGCGCTCGTGCCGCGCCTGAAAGACGAGCCGGCGGCGCGTGCGGAGTTCCTCGCGCTCATCCGCAAGATGGATGCGCTTCTCGCCTGCACGGAGGCGTTGCGTCTTGATACGCACGAGGCGCGGGCGAGGAAGCGGGCCGGCGAACGGGGCGTCCGGTCGTTGCGGCGGTTGTTCACCACGTGGATCGAGCGTCCGAACTCCAATCTCAACGATTATGCCCATCATCAGTTCGCGGGGCTCCTCTCCAACTACTATCTGAAGCGCTGGGAGGCGTTTTTCGCCCATCCGGAAGATCCGGACGCGGCGCTTGACGCGCTGGAGCGTGCTGCGCCGTCCGCCTCTTGCCCATCGCCGCCGAAAGACGGCGATCTCCTTGCCCTCGCGCGGGCCATTGAACAATGAAAACTGAGTTGCCCGACATGACAAAAATCTCGAGACGGAGTTTCATCGGCTGCGCGGTGACATTCGGCGCATCGGCGGCGCTTGATGCCGCAGAGCGGGCACCGGCGAATCCGTTTCGGGCCGAGGACTATGCGGCCCTTCGGAAGGAACTGCGCGCGTTCTATCCCGACGAGTGCCACGGCAAGTGCAAGGATCCCGCCTTTGACGAAAGCGACCGCGCGATCCGTGCGGACCTGCGGGCCTATGCGGCGGTGCACCCCGACTACGACGCGCTCGACCTTCGCCGCGAGTCGTACCGGTCGATGCGGAAGCACTTCCGTCCGTTCCTCTTTTCCGAGTCCCCGTTCTACTTCGAGGCCGGCGTGAACGGCGGATGGGTGACGGGCATCATGCCCGCGCGCGAGGTGAACAACCTCTGCCGCCGCTTCTACCGCGAGAAGGGGCTTGTGCCGGACGAGGCGTTCGCGCGTCAGCGCGAACGGCACCGCCAGCGCTACTCGCTCTGCTGCGGGCCGCTCGTGGACGACATGCACCACGTGCCGGCGTTCCACACGGTCTTCACGAAGGGCTTCAAGGGCGTGCGCGAGGAGACGGCGGCGGCGCTCGCGGCGTGCCCGAAGGGCGATCCGCTCGGACGCAAGGAGCTTGAGACGGCGCTGGAGGGCCTCGACACCATCCACGCGCTCCAGCTCAATTTCGCCGAGGCGGCCGAGAAGCGGCTGGCGGAGGGCGGGCGTTCGGCGCGCGAGCGCAAGTGGCTGGAGCGGATCGTGGAAAGCGCGCGGCGCTGCCCGTGGGAGCCGCCACGCACGTTCTTCGAGGGGCTGAACTTTCTTTGGTTCATGCGCGAGATTCCGTCGTATGTGGACGGGCTTGCCAGCTTCTCGCTGGGGCGTCCGGACGCCTGGTTGATCGGTCTCTACCGTCAGGACCTCGCGAACGGCACGCTTACGGAGGACGAGGCGCGCGACCTCGTGGCGCGCTGGTTGATCATCTCGGACGAGCATCTCGACACCCATCGCACGATCGACGCCGGCGCCGACCAGGAGGCGGAGATGCCCGTGACGCTCGGCGGCTGCGACACGGACGGCAAGCCAGTCTGGAACGAGCTGACGCGGATGTTCCTCGACGTGCACATCGGCTGCGACTGCGTGTTTCCGAAGCTCCATGTGCGCTTCGGCGCCGGCTCTCCCGAGGAATACCTTTCCAAGATCGGCGACATGGTGGTGAAGGGGCATTGCGTCTTCGCGATGTTCAACGACGACGTCACGGTCGGGAACTTCGTCCGGCTCGGCATCCCGCTGGAACGCGCGCGCGACTACGTCTGCTGCGGGTGCTGGGACGGGAACGTGGACTCGCTGACGGACGTGGACGCGGCGAACTACATGTCGCCCCTGCGCGTGCTGGAGGCGATGATCCACCGCGATCCGGAGGCGGAGCGGCGGGCGGACGTGCGCTTCGACCCCATCGACGGCGCGCGGTCGTTCGAGGAGGTCAAGCGCGTCTTTCTCGCGAACTTCATGCGCTTCTTCCGCAGCACGGTTTCCGACTATACGCGCTACGGCCGGTCGGCGGCGCACGTGTTCCCGCATCCCGCCTACTCCGCCTGCCTGGAGGGGTGCCTCGCGCGCCGGCGCGACACAACCGACGGCGGCACGCGGTTCCACCCGCGCGTGATGACGCTCGCGTTCACGGCGAACGTGGTCGATTCCCTCTGCGCGATCGACAAGGTCTGCTTCAAGGACAAGAAAGCCACGCTGCCCGAGTTCCTTGACGCCGTGCGCTCGAACTGGAAGG
>JAFRNO010000226.1 GCA_017430155.1 Kiritimatiellia bacterium
ACCGCGTGAGCGACCGCGACCGGGAGGTTTTCATCCGCTCCGTTCTGGAGAAGGACGACCGCGTGGCCGACGACCTGCTGGACGGCGACCGCGGCCATCGGGACACGATTGTCTGCCGGGTGAACGCGAAGCTTATCCGGCACGGCCGTGCCGTTTTCAAGCGCGCGCGGATCCTCGCGGAGGCAAAGTTCTGGCGTCTGGGGGCTTAATTATGGTACAATTACACTGCTTGTTGAAGAAGGAGTCCAACGAGATGATTGGAGTTAAGAATATCTTCACTGCGGTTCTGTTGATGACCGCGTCGACGGCGGCGGCCCTGTCGTATCCGCCGTATGAATATTATACTGCCACGCTGTCAGCTACCTCAAGCCGTCCCGCCCTCAACTACACGAAGGTGTGCGAGCCCGGCCGGACCGGCGAGGCGAACGCGACCTACGTGGTGCTGGGGCACTGTTATCCGGCTAGGACTGCCCTGTCGGACACAGGGTATGCGGGCAAGGTGGTGATTCCGGCCACAATCGGCGGCTTGCCGGTACGGAAGATCAATGACGCCGCATTTGTCGCGTGCCAGAAGATCACGAGCGTGCAGATCCCCGCGACCGTCCGCGAGATCGGCGCACGGGCGTTTTCCGACTGCTGGCTGCTGGAGAGCATCACGTTTGCAGAAGGATCCGGCCTCACGACGGTCGGCGACTCCGCATTCACGAACTGCTGCAGCCTGACGTCAATTACGTTCCCGAAGACGCTTTCCCGCCTTGGCGCCGGCTGTTTTCAGGGGTGTGCCCTGCTCACGGACGTGTACTTCCTCGGAAACGCCCCGCGTCTGACGATCCCGTCCATGACGGACAAGTCGGGCCAGGGCGAAATGATCTTCCGCAACTACGGGTACTACGAGCGGTTCAAGGTCCACATCAACAGGAACACGTACGGCTGGATATCCCCCTACGAAAAGGGCGTGCCGGAGAAGTGGCCCGTTGACTACGGCTACGTGCAGGCGCACGAGACGGTGGCGGAGGGGGCCAGCGGCGAGACGGTGACGGAGGCGACGGGGTTCGTGGTGGTGGTCACGGAGATCACGGGCGGTTCCACCGCGGTACCCGACACGTGGCCGACGCAGTTTCCTTCCTACACGGCCAAGTTCGGCAGCGACTTCACCGCATCGCTCACGAAGCCGACGGGCAAGCGGGACGCGGCGGGCAACGACCTGCAGGTGTGGCAGGACTACGTGGCGGGTACGGACCCGACGGACGTCAACGACGTGTTCCGCGCGACGATCACCGTCAACGGCAACACGCCCGTCGTCTCTTGGACGCCAGTGCTCTCCGCAACGGAGGCGGCCAAGCGCACCTACACCATTCTTGGACGCCAGTCGCTTCTGACGGGCGACTGGGAGGTGGTGTCCTCCGGACAGGAGGGCAACTACAACTTCTTCAAGGTCCGGGTTCAGATGAAGTGAAAGCGGAGGGATGTTCGGCATGTCGTTGAGGGTCTTGTGGAGTGATCATTTAGAGGAATTGGCCGAACAACTGTTCGGGGAATGGGAAAAAGCGCCCGTGCGCGATCCGTTCGCGCGCGTATGCATCGTGGTGGGCGACATGTCCACGCGCAACTGGCTGCAGAGCTACTTCCTGCTTCACCGCCGGCCGGGATGCCGTCGGATTCTCGCGAACGTCGACTTCAAGCCGCTGCCGGAGCTGGTGAACGACTGGCTGGCGGCGATGTGCGGGAAGGACGGCGAGCGACGCAATCCCTCCGAGCATCCCTACGCGAAGAACGTGCTCGCCTGGCGCATCAACGCCATCTTGAAGGATGAGTCGGAGAACCCCGATCTCGCGGTGCCGCTCGCGTACGTGCGGAGGGCGAAGGATTCGGTGGCGGATCGCCGCCGGTTCGAGCTGTCCATGCGCCTCGCGGAACTTTTCGACGACTACCTCGGCGCGCGTTACCAGATGCTGGCCAAGTGGGAGGCGGGCAAGCTTCCGTCCGGGCCCGAGCGCTGGCAGGCCGCGCTGTACCGTCTCCTTGCGCAGGAGGTTCCCAGCACCTACACGCGTGACTACGCGCGCGCGCTCGGAGCGGGTGCCGATCCGCAGACGGCCTTCGCGAACGGCTTCCCGCGCTACACGGCGATCCATGTGTTCGACGTGGCGTTCGCGCCGTGGCCCTACCTGCAGATGCTGCGGAAGATGTCCGCCGTCGTCCCCACGACCTTCTGGAACTTCAACCCCTCGCGCGACTACTGGCTCGACGACGCCACGAAGAAGGAGGCGCAGAGGGAATGGGCGCGGGCCGTGCTCGCCGCGCTCCAGAACGGCGACGTGCCGCCCGAGGCGACGCCGGAGAACATGTTCGAGACGGCGGACGCGCGGCTCCTGGGCGCGCTCGCGGGCGGCGCACGCGGCGTGCTGGCCGCGCAGCTTGACCTCGCCGAGGGCGATTGCGACTGGGTGGGGGACGAAGACGCCGAGGCGTTCGCCGCGCTGCGGCGCGTCGTCCCGGAAGTCCACGTGTGCCACTCGCCGCGTCGCGAGCTGGAGGCCGCGCGGGACGCCCTGCACAGGTTCTTCGACGAGGTGCCGGACGCACGTCCGTCCGACGCGCTCGTCCTCTGCACGGACTGGAGCACATACGCGCCGCTCGTTCCCTCCGTGTTCGGCCCGGGCGGCGAGGGGGACATTCCGTTCGCCC
>JAFRNO010000227.1 GCA_017430155.1 Kiritimatiellia bacterium
AAGGACCGCCGCACCGGCAAGCAGTTCTGCTTCGCGAACACGCACACGGACCACGTCTCCGCCCTCGCGCGCAAGGAGGGCATGCTACTCATCATCAAGCGCATGAAGGAGTTCGCGCCGGCCGGCACGCCCATCGTGTTCACCGGCGACCACAACTGCCGCGAGACGGAGGAGCCCGCGCAGGCCGTCTCGAAGATCCTGAAGAACGCCCTCTACGTCTCCGAAACGCCGCCCGAGGGCCCCTGGCGCACGTTCTCCGGATGGAAGTGGCGCGACCGCGAGTACCCGGCCGTCGACGCGATGAAGCTGCAGCCGAACGTCCGCAACGCCCGCAAGGGGTCGCCCGACGCCGACAAGAAGAAGAACGGCGGATACGTGTGGGAGGACTGCGGTCCGCGCATCGACTACATCTACGTGTCGCCCGGCGTGAAGGTCAAGCGCTACGCCACGCACGCCGACCCGCGTCCCGGCACGCAGCTCTATCCGTCGGACCACTTCCCCGTCACGGCCGAGATCGAGCTCTAGCGCTCGGTCCGGTCGAGAAGGTCCTCGTAGAACGCGGCGGTCGCCGTCGCGTGATAGGGGATGACGAATATCCCGGCCAGGCCGCACGTGGCGAACACGAGCATGAACCAGCCGAGGAAGGACAAGTCAAGGCAGAACAGCCGCCACCGGTGGCCGTGCATGAGCCTCTTCGACTCCGCAATCGCCTTCCACGGCGACCAGTCGGGATGGTCCGCGAGGAGGAAGAACGCCATCCGGTAGGAATAGGCCGCGAAGACGCCCGGCACGACGAGCAGGAGCGACCACAGGAAAACGAGCAGCGTGCGGAGGAATCCGAGCGAGGCGGTGCGGAACGGCCAGCGGAAGCCGGACAGCGCCTGAAACGCCGTCGCCCCGCCGCGCATGACGGCGATGGCGAGCACGGAACAGCCGAACGCGAGGATGCCCTCCCAGAATGCGGTCACCGCGATGACGGCCGCCTGGTAGGCGGGCGTCATCTGCGGAATGATGATCGAGCCCAGCACCTCCTCCTGCTGGGGCGTCAGCTTGAGTTCCTGCTGGGCGACGACCCCCTGCCGGACGAAGGCCTCAAGCAGCGAGATGTTTTCAACCCATCCCTGGCTCGTGCCGATCTGGCTGATCACCGTGTCGGCCATCTTGCCCAGCAGGAAGACCAGCGCGAAGCCCGCGATCACGGGCAGCAACCCGCCCTCCTTCATCCGCCGCCACGCGGCGACGCGCATCTCGTATGCGATCGGCATCCTACGCCCCGAAGCACATGATCTGTTTCTCGAACCCGAACGTCATCGCGATCAGCGCCGACCTCACCCACATGCCGTTGCGCATCTGACGCCAGTACATCGCGCGCGGGTCGTGGTCGCAGCACGTGGCGATCTCGTCGCGGCGCGGCAGCGGGTGCATGATGATGCCGTCCGGCGGCAGGTGCTTCAGCTCCTCGGCGCCGAACTTGAAGAGATGCGTGTCGATCCGCGCCGACTCGCCCTTCGACTGGTCCCACTCGTCCTGGATGCGCGTCATGTAGACCGCGTCCGACACCTTCACGGCGGCGCGGAGGTCCTCCGACACCTCGTACGGCACGCCCTTCGCGTCGAGGATCTCCAGCACGTCCGCCGGCACCTGCAGCTGCGGCGGCGCCACGAACACCTGGCGGATGTTGTCGAAATTCGTGAGGAGGTAGCTGAGCGAGCGCACCGTGCGGCCGCGCAAGAGGTCGCCGCAGAACGTGACGGTGCGGTCGTGCAGCCCGCCCTTCGTCTCGAAGGAGCGGAGGAGCGTGTAGATGTCGAGCAGCGCCTGCGTGGGGTGCTGGTCCTTGCCGGAGCCGGCGTTGATGATCGGGATCGGACGCGACGAGTTCGAGAGCTCCCACGCCATGTGCTCGGCGAGGCCCTTCTCGGGCGTGCGCATGATGATCATGTCGAAGTAGCTGGAGAAGGTGCGGATGGAGTCCTCGCGCGACTCGCCCTTGAACTCGCTCGACGTGGCGGCGTCGCGCACGCTGCCCGTCGTGAGCCCCAGGATCTGGCAGGCCGCGAGGTGGCTCAGGAACGTGCGGGAGCTGGGCTGCGAGAAGTAGAGCATCGCGCGCTTGTGCGGCAGGAGCGACTTGAGGTAGAGCGCGCCCTCCTTGCTCTTCGCCATGAAGCGGATGCGGTTCGCGAGCGCCGCGAGGCGTTCAAGCAAGTCGCGGTCGAACTGCTGCGCGAACAGCGTGTGGTAGGGCGTGTTGGGAATCGTGCCGTTTTCCAGATAGGGGCGTTTCGCCTCGAGGGGCAGGTTCTCGAATTCCTCCCACGAGATGTCGGTCAGTTTTGCCATTTTCTTTTCTCCTGGATGTTGAACGGTCAGCCGCCTTTTGCCACGAAGGCGCAGACGAGCGTGTAGTTGTCGGGAGCGCCGCACGCGATCACGTCGCGCGCGAACGCCTTCAGCGCTTCCGCAGGCGTCTTCGCGCGGCCAAGAAGCGCGGACACCTGCTCGTTGCTCAGCACGTCGTGCACGCCGTCCGTGCAGAGCAGGTAGCGGTCGCCGGCGCGGAGGTCGATCTTCCGCCAGTCGGGACGGACCTTGAACCCCGTGCCGACGGCTCGCGTGAGGATGTGCGAAAGCGGGTTCTTCCGGCTCTTCAGCGCCGCCGCCTCCGAGTCGCTCACGTGCGCGCGGCCGAGTTCGTCGCCCACCGTGTGGTCGCGCGTGAGCTGCGCGCCCTTCCCCCTCCGCCACCGGTAGATGCGGCTGTCGCCCACGTGCGCGACCACGCCGCGCGAAGGACGCGCCGGATCCGCCAGCAGCACAGCCGCCGTGGACCCCATCATCTTGATGCCGCGCTCCCTCATGTACGCGCGGATGCGCGCGTTGGCCGCGTCCAGCGCCGCCCCCACGCCCTTCACGCGCCTGCGGAACCCCGCCGGGGGATCCGCCAGCAACTCCTTGAACGCCTCGCTGATCCAGGCGCTCGCAAGCGCCCCGTCCGCGCCGCCGCCCATGCCGTCCGCTACGGCGAGGAAGAAGTCGTTCGGACGCATCAGGTAGGAATCTTCGTTCTCCGGACGCACGAGCCCGCGGTCCGTCGCCGCGGCCACGTCAAAACGCAGAGGTCCCTGCGTCCCGCCGCCTTCCCCGCGCCCGAAAAGCGCGGACAGCCATTCCAGCGGATTCGTCATGCCGCGCCCTCCCGTTGCGGCTCGCGAGGACGCTCGCCCTCCCATTGCGGCTCGCGAGGACGCTCGCCCTCCCATTGCGGCTCGCGAGGACGCTCGCCCTCCCATTGCGGCTCGCG
>JAFRNO010000228.1 GCA_017430155.1 Kiritimatiellia bacterium
ATCTGGGACGAGCTGTTCGCGCCGTTCACGGGCACGATGTGTCCGTGGAACCTCACCCGCCACCGCGACACGGCGGCGCGCAAAGGGACGCTTCGGTTCCAGCGCGAGTACCACGCCGCGTCCGCGAAGCTGAACCGGCTCATCTACAAGGAGGAGGTCGAGAGTTTCCTGCGCACGCCGTCCTGCGCGGGTCTTCAGCTCCTGGAGGTGCAGGACTACACGGGGCAGGCCGAGGCGCTCGTCGGCTGGCGCGACCCGTTCTACGCGCTCAAGACGGGATTCAAGGACCTGGCGCCGTTTTCGACGGTGTGGGGTCCGGTCTGCTACCTGGCGCGCTTCCCGCGCTTTACGTATGTCGTCGGCGAGACGTACCGTGCCGAGCTGGCGATTCGTAACCTCACCGAGAAGCCGCTGGCGACCGGGACGGCTTTCCCGTACGAGCTGTGCGGGCGGAAGGGCGAGGTCCGGCTCCGCGAGGCAATCGCCCCCGGCGAGGTTAAAGCGGCGGGAAGCGTCGAATGCCGTCTGTCGGACGCCATGACGAAAGCCCGCCAGACGCTGCGTTTCGGCAGCAACGAATGGCACTTCTGGGTGTATCCGCGCGAAGGGCGCTGCGCCGCGCCCGCGGGCGTCGTCGAGACAGGCGACGTCGCCGCGATGAAGTCCGCGCTGGCGGAAGGCCGCACGGTGCTGTACACCGGGCCGAGCTTCCATTCCGCGAAGGGGACGTTCAAGTCCGTGTACTGGAGCGCGCGCTGGTTCCCCGTGGTCAATACCACCGGGGCGGCGCTGGGCACGTGGTTCGACGTGGGGCATCCCGCGCTTTCGGGCTTCGTGACGGACGACTTCACGGACTGGCAGTGGTACACGCTTGCGCAGGGTGCGACGATCCATGCGCTCCGGGGAATGACGGAGGGGTTCCGTCCGATCGCGCTTTCGGTGAACGACTTCCACTTCTCCGACTTGACGGCGACGATGTTCGAGGTGCTGGTGGGGAAGGGGCGGCTGTTCGTCTGCGGGTACGATCTGACGAAGGACACGCCGGAGGCGAAGCGCCTGAGGGCGAGCGTGTGCGCGTATCTGTCGGGCGCGCCGGCGCCGGGCACGGCGCGGATGCCGGCGGACTGGCTTGCGGACGAGTTCAACGCCGTCCAGGCGCCCGATCTCTCCGGCGCGGTGTACGACGCGGCGACCAACTGGACGGGGCGCGTATTCAAAACGGAGATCCGCGGCGTGCCGCCGACCACGGGCGACCTGCACATCGACTTCCGCCAGCCCCAGGGCGGCCCCACGAGCGGACGCGGGCTTTTGGAGGGCCGCGTGTTCGAGGTGCCGCTCACGGCGAAGAAGGGCGAGCAGAGACGCGTTTCGCTGCCCGTGATGCGCGAAGACTTCCTGGACGGACGCCTCGAACTGGAGGTGAACGTCATGACCGGCCACGCCCTCGGCATCGACCGCATCCGCATCGTCCCGAAGAGGTGAAATTGGACATTGGCACACGTGGGGAGAAATGGTAAAATGCGCACGTCGTTCATTTGCGGAAAAAAAGAGATATGGTAGGAATCTCTAAACTCTATTGCGGCACGGTCGAGGCGTCGGACCGCCTGCGCTACCGCGCGGGCGCGCACCGGCGTCCCGTGGTGGTGTGGAACTGCACGCCCGCGTGCAACCTCGCCTGTTCGCACTGCTACGCCGCCACGTCGGGCGAGCAGAAGGTGTTGACGACCGGCCAGGCGCTCGCCGTGATCGACGACCTCGCGGCGTTCGGGGTGCCCGTGCTCCTCTTTTCCGGAGGCGAGCCGTTTGCGCGCCCGGACATCCGCACGCTCGCCGCCCACGCGAAGGAGCGCGGCCTGCGCGTCACGTTCTCCACCAACGGCACGCTCATCGACGACGGCTGGGCGGACTGGATCCGCGACCTCGGCGTCGCCTACGTGGGCATCTCCATCGACGGCACGGAGGCGATCCACGACGCGTTCCGCCGCCACCCCGGCGCGTACCGTCTGTCGCTCGACGCCATCCGCCGCCTCCGCGACCGCGGCGTGAAGGTGGGCCTGCGCGTGACGATGACGCGCGACAACGTGCGCGCCATCCCCGCCATTTTCGAGCTCATGCGCGCCGAGCGCGTGCCGCGCATCTGCCTCTACCACCTCGTCTACACGGGACGCGGACAGGAAATCGCCGCCACCGACCTCGACCACGCCGAGGCGCGCGCCGCGCTGGAGACGATCGTCGCCGAGACGAAGGCCTGCTTCGAGGCGGGGTTCCCCGTGGAGGTGCTCACCGTCGACAACCCCTGCGACGGCATCGCCCTCTACCTGAAGATGAAGGCGGAGAACCATCCCAACGCCGCTGCCGCGCTCGACCTGCTCACGCTCAACGGCGGCAACTCGTCGGGACAGGGAATCGGCTGCATCTCGTGGGACGGCACGGTCTACCCCGATCAGTTCTGGCGCAACCATCCTGTCGGCAACGTGCTGGAGACGCCGTTCTCCCGGATCTGGGGGGACCCGCCGCCCGGCTCGCTCCTCGACCTGCTCCGCCGCAAGAAGGAGTTCGTGAAGGGGCGTTGCCGCGCGTGCCGCTGGCTCGGCCTCTGCGGCGGCAACTTCCGCGCGCGCGGCGAGGCCGTGACGGGTGACATCTGGGGCGAGGACCCCACCTGCTATCTGACCGATGCTGAAATCAAGGAGGACCCATGAGATTCATCGTGTTTGCGTGTGTTGCCGGCATCGCCGCACATGCCGTCGCGGAAAGCGTGGCGGTCGGGTTCCGCGAACGGGGAAAGGTCGACGTGCCTGCGGGAACGACCGCGACGCAGAGCGGCGCAGTGTGGGTGTCGCACGAGGGGACCTTGGACAAGGTTGGCGGCGGCGAATGGGTGTTGCCGCCGGCCATGGTGCTTTCGCCCGGCAAGACTGAGATCAACGTGCGCGACGGCAGCGTGACGGTTCCGGCCGAGGCGGGTGTCGCGCCGACATTGACGGAACCGACCGATATCTTGAACAAGGCGGTGTTCTGGGTGGACGCCACGCGCAACCTCGTGACTTCTAACGGCCAAGACGGCGTGGACTATGTGCTCATGTGGAAAGACGCGCGCGAGACGAAGAGCGCCGTGCCGTTCGACTACCCGCGCGCCGTGGCCAAGTACACGGTCACGAACATGCCGCCGCAGGTGCGGCAGAACGCCGCCGGGCAGGACATGGTCTACTTTGGCGAATACCATTCCGGACGCTGGATGAGTTTTGTCGCGCCGGATTCGGAAAGCACAGTCAAGACCATCTCGGGCATCCACCACTCCTTCATCGTCTACAAGGCCGCCCACAGCTACTGGTATCTGCTGGGATCGCATGGGGGCGGCGTGCAGACCTACCATCCGTTCGTGTCGGGCGCAAATCTGAACGAACCTTATACGGCGATCAATTCGGGCACAAGCAGGCAGACCATCGGCGTGCGCGGCTACTTGAACGGCAAGGCCGTGGATCTGACGGAAGAGAGAGTGCTCGCGGGCTGCAAGCTGCTGGAGCATGATTTTCGTGGTTATCTTGGTACGGTGAATGACTTTGCGGAAGGCGATTACGCGAATCGCCAGGGCGGCGAAGACCTGTGCGAGGTCGTCCTGTTCACGAATCGCCTGACGGAGGTGGAGCGCATCCAGGTGGAGGCGTGGCTGATGCGGAAGTGGCATCTGGACGGAGAGTCGGCGAACCTTTCGTTCGCTGTCGCGCGCGGGGCGTCTGTGAACGTGGACGACGGGAAATCCCCGATCGTGTTCGGCGAGGGGCGGGTCGTCAAGCGCGGCGAGACGACGGCGACGTTCCCCGATCTGGGCGACGCGCCGGCGTTCACGGGGACGCTGGTGATCGAAGGCGGCACCATGGTCATGCGGGACGATGTGGCCGTGGAGGCTGCCGCCGGGAAGCGCATCCATGCGGGCCGGGTGGCGGACGGCGACCACCTCTCGTACTTCTCCGATGCGGGGAACGGCACATTTGCGAAGTCCGGCGCAGGATGTGTCCTGCTGGAATCGGTGCCGGACGACGTAAAGCGTATCGACGTGCAGAGCGGCGTGCTGGCGCTGGCCGCGCCGGCGGTCGCGACCACCGTCGCAACGGGTTCACTCGACGCCGTCATCCAAGACGGCAGCTTCGAGACATACACGAGCCTGGCGTTTGACACGTCGTCAAAGAACGCCCCCAAAACGGAATGCGGATGGACGTACGGGCGAAAGGAGGGCGACACGACAGATTCCTACACGTTGATCTGGAACGCGATCAGAGGCGGCGACGCATGGGGCCTGCCTCACATCTCGGCCGACGGCGAATGCGTGATGATCTTTCGGTACAATTCGTACGCCTACACAGAAGTGACGATTCCGCAGGACGGCACATACGAGCTCTCGTTTGCGGTTTCTCGAAGATCCAGCGGATATCCATATTTGGATGCCTACTTCGGTCGGGATGCGGAAAGCCTGGCGCTCGTAACGCGCGCCGTGTGCCTGGACGGAAATGCCTACACCTACCAGTCCGCCACGTTGCCGGACGTGAAGGCGGGGACTTATCGGCTGGAATTCCGTTCTGTCGCGAACAGTAACCTCTCGCCGTTGCTTGACGACGTGAAGGTTCGGCTCGTATCGCGTCCGGGTGCCGCCTTCCTGATCCCCAACGGCGGATTCGAGGTCATTGACACGCTGCCGGTTGCGTATGCGCCGTTCGCCAACACGGTCAACAAAGACAACGTGGCGCGCGGATGGAACCTGACAAAGTCTCCGCGTCTCGGCCTGGCACTTTCGGGCGTGACGAACAACAACAACGTCGCCTATCAGCGTACGGGCGACCTGCGCGAGGGGCGCGTGCAGCTGTTCATGGCCTCGACTGGTACGGTGGCCGTCGCTACGTTCAAGCCGACGCGGACGGGGACGTTCCGTCTGCAGGCCGACATCGGGCGCTGGGTCTATACCAACAACTACCGCTATGACGGTGCGGAGTTCCCAGGAACACCGCATGTTCATGCCGTCATCAAGATCGGCGATGCCGACGAGGTGCGGCTGGGAGACCTGTCGCGGGATTACCAGCGGATGGAGACAATGACGTGGCCGACGGCGTTCACGATCACGGACACGAACGCGACTGTGACTCTCACGGTGTCCAATTCCGCTTGGAACGCCGTGGCGATGCTGGACAACTTCGCGTTTCTGCCGTATGTCGCCAATGAGAACCTGATCGTAGACGGCGGTTTTGAGGGTACTGGAACGTGGACGTTGTCCGCGCCGGAAAGGGAGCCGGACCCGTCTATTTACAGATCGTGTTCCAGTACAATCCGTCTCTATACCGACAACCCCCAGTACTACGGCTATGACAAATACGAGGGAGCGAAGCGGCTCCATCTGACGGACCGTGCGTTCGCGACGCAGGAGATCACGTTCCCGACGGCGGGACGGTATCGGCTGCGATTCCATTCGACCGAGCGCGCTGATTCGCGCTACACGCCGGAGAACAAGGGGTTGTGTCCGTACCGGGCGTGGATCGCGCGGGACGGCGTGACGAACGTGATCGGGCGCTCGACGAGCAGCACGTCCAACTTCGTGGCGCACACGTGGCGGTTTACCGTGCCGGACGCCTCCGCGCCGTGGACGTTCGGGTTCGAGGCGGTCAACGAGGTGACGGCGTCGAACAGGGATCGGGCAGTCCTCATCGACGGCGTGTCGATTGTGAGGGAGAGCATGGATCTGGCGGAGACGCCCGACCTTCCCGAGAAGCTGGACATCACGGTGGCGGCGGACGCACAGCTGCGGCTGGAGTTCACGGGCACCAAACGCATCAACCGACTGACGCTCGGCGGCGTGTTCGTGTCGGGCATTGTCTCCGCCCAGACGCACCCTGCGTTTATCACGGGCGACGGCGCGTTCGAGATCCTTCCGAAGGGTACGATACTCCTTTTCCGTTAAGCCATCCGTGCGGGAGGGTCGCAACTTGTTGCGACCGCGCAAACCGAGAATCTGGCCTTGGCACGAAATCAATCAAAATCAATTCGTGCCAAATCCCAAATCCGAGGTTGGCGTCTTGTATGGGGGCTAATCTTTTGGTATAATATCGTCACCAAACAAGGAATAGTGATGAAAGTGGAAACGTTGACGCACAGACAAATCTTTGATTCATGGCGGCAATCTGGAGATTCGACAACCCAGGCAGCTCAGTGGAAACGGCTTCGGTCTCTTGTCAGAAAAGGCGAGTTGATTGTGGTTGGCCACGATTCATATCTTTGGGCGAGTGAAACCGATCTGGGGTCGTATCGTCCTCGGCTCTCGGAGTCGGCCTCTCAAGTCCTCTGCGAGCTGGCGGAGCAATATGGGCGGATGAACTACACGCTGTTCGAGTTGAACTGGTTAAATGACTTTCTCAATCATTTGCTCGGGCGGAATGCCTTGTTCGTGATGGTCGAACGTGATTACATGCCATTTATCTTTGAGTTCTTGAACGGACGACATGGTGGCGGCGTGTTGCTTGACCCGTCAACGGACGATTTCTTCCGCTACGTGAATGACCGTATGCTGCTTGTCGTCAGAAAGCCGTCACAGGGCCCGACAAATCGTCTGATGCCGCATGTCGCTCCTCCTGAGCAGTGGCTTGTGGACATTCTCGCCGACAAGAGAATCTCGGCGAGTTTTGAGGGGGCCGAGCTACCGCAAATCTTTGCGGCATTCAGGGATCGATATGTTGTGAACAAGTCTGCACTTTTTCGTTATGCCCGGCGACGAGGTGTTGATGAGCGCATCAGAAACCTGCTGGAGGGCATGGTGGTATGAACAAGGAGAACTTCTCGGAATCGCACATTCGGACGTTGTGCACCAAAAGCAAAAGGGATCCAGGGTTGATTGAGCGGACGATTTTTGCGTTTGGTTTGCTGAATGCGTTGTGTGAAGTCGGTCTTCCCTTTGTGTTCAAGGGCGGCACAAGCCTGATGTTGCTCTTGAAACATCCCCGCCGGCTGTCGACCGACATCGACATTGTCGTGGCGCCAGGTACGGACATCGGCAGCTATCTTGAAAAGGCAGCGAAGATCTTTCCTTTTCTTGCACGTGAAGAGCAAGTTAGGCTCGGCAAGAACAAGGTCGAGAAACGACATTTCAAGTTTAGCTACTTTTCACCCATTCGGAACAGCGAACTCTATATTTTGTTGGATGTACTCTTCGAGGAACACCAGTACCTGAAAACGGTAAAGCGCGCGATCTGTAACGACCTTCTGTTGCCAGACGACTCACCGAATGAAGTGGAAATGCCGGACATCAACTGTATCTTGGGCGACAAGTTGACGACTTTTGCACCGCATACGACCGGAATCCCGCTGGGATGCGAGAAGGATCTTGAAGTCGTCAAGCAGTTCTACGATGTGGCAACGCTGGTTGAGGAGTTTGATTCTCTTGAGCTGGTTAAGGGCACGTTCAATCGATTGGTACCTATTGAGGCAGGATATCGGGGTGTGGATGTTGAGACTGACGACGTTCTTGCGGACATTATTTTGACGGCACATGCTGTCGGTTCCAGAGGGAAGGTTGGAAGTGCTGATTATCCGTTTCTTCTTAAAGGGCTCAAGGCACTGGGCGGGCATGTCTATGGTGAAAGGTTTTCCGCTGAAACGGCAATTCAACTTGCACCGCAAGTCATGTATCTCGCTGAATGCATGAGGCGGGGGATTCCATTTGTCCGCCCAGATATGAAAGAACTTCCGTCAGCACTTGAAAAACCTGAATTGCGATGCTTCAAGGCCTTGAGGCTTGTTAATCCGTCTGCATACGCCTATGTGTCCATGCTTGATGCACTTTGAGGTCGTTGCTCGTCAAGGTGACGGTAATAGACAGGAGAATACAACATGAAACAGGATATCTTTACGCTATTGGTCGTGAGTGCGCTTACGCTTCTTGCGTTGCCTTCAGAATCGCTGGAGCGGGGATTCGCCGACCCGCCGAAGGCGAATCGGCCGCAGGTGTGGTG
>JAFRNO010000229.1 GCA_017430155.1 Kiritimatiellia bacterium
ACGAAATGAAATTATCAAAACTCCGGTTGACATCGCGGGAATTATATGGTATAATTTCATCAGAGCCAAAACAACCGATTATCCGAAAGGAGATACCCTCATGTCATCATACGTACCGCGCAAAACTCCCGGCGATACCTCATGGTTCGTTCACGACCGCTTCGGCATGTTCATCCACTGGGGCCCCGTGTCGCTCACGGGTAAAGAGATCGGCTGGTCGCGCGGACGCGAGACGCCGGTGGAGGAGTACGACAATCTCTACAAGCGCTTCAACCCCGTGAGGTTCAACGCCGACGAGTGGGTGGCCGTCGCCAAGTCGGCCGGCATGAAGTACGTCGTCCTCACGACGAAGCACCACGACGGCTTCTGCCTGTGGGACACGAAGGAGACGGACTACACCACCATGAACACGCCGTTCGGGCGCGACGTGACGAAGGAGCTCTCCGACGCCTGCCGGCGCGCCGGACTCGCGTTCGGGGCGTACTACTCCACCTGCGACTGGCACCACCCCGACTTCCCGCTCACCAGCCCCGGCGGCAAGACGCCGCGCGCCACGCACGACCTCGACCGCTACACGGACTACATGAAGGCGCAGTCCCGCGAGCTGCTCGCGAACTACGGTCCGCTCCTCTGCCTCTGGCACGACGTGCCGCAGCAGTTCGACGTGCGGCGCGGCGCGGGCGTGATCAACATGGAGCGCGCCATCCAGCCCGACATCCTCGTCAACAACCGCACGCGCCACCCCGGCGACTTCGACACGCCCGAGCAGCGCGTCGGGAAGTTCCAGCTCGACCGTCCGTGGGAGACGTGCATGACGATCTGCCGCCAGTGGGCGTGGAAGCCCGACGACGCGATGAAGCCGCTCGACACCTGCGTGCACGCGCTTCTCCGCACGATCGGCGGCGACGGCAATTTCCTCTTCAACGTGGGTCCGCAGCCGGACGGCCTCATCGAGCCGCGCCAGGTGGCGCGCCTGAAGGAGATGGGCGACTGGGTGGGGCGTCACGCCGCGGCGATCTACGGGACGCGCGGCGGACCGTGGAAGCCGTCGCCGCTCATGGTCTCCACGCGCCGGGGCGACAAGGTGTACATCCACTTCATGCAGCAGATGCGTGAACCCGTCGCCCTGCAAGGCCTGCCGATGCCCGTCACCTCCGCCCGCACGCTCGACGGCAAGGCCGTGCGGACGTCCGGCGGGAAGGGAACGCTGACAGTCCACGTGCAGGACTGCGCGTGGGACGGCGTCGCCACGGTCGTGGAGCTGACGGTCGCGGGCGACGCGATGTCCGTCCAGCCGCTCCCGGGACTCGTCAGGCCGTCAATTCCCGGCGCGACGGCCACGGCGTCGGCGGTGTTCGGCGACAAGCCGGAGTATGCGCCCGGGATGGCGCTCGACGGCGACAAGTCGACGCGGTGGGCCACGCCGGCCGGCACGCACCAGGCGTGGCTGCGCATCGACCTTGCGGCGGAAACGACGTTCTCCGGCATCCACGTCGAGGAAGAATGCTGCAGGCATTCCAGCCGCGTGAACAAGTGGGAACTGCAAAAGCTTGAAGGCGAGACATGGACGACCGTGTACGCGGGCACGCGGATGGGCGCGCATTTCGAAACCTCCTTCGCCCCCGTCACGGCCCGCACCCTCCGCATCTCCATCCTTGACGCCAGCGAAGGCCCCACGTTCTCCGAGGTCTGGCTCCTGTCTCCAAAGCCGTTGCTTTCCAAATAGTACAGACGACGCGTGCGCGTTTCGCCGCTCTCGTCTTCCGCTGACCCGGCGCCATTGTGGTATACTATTGCGCATGGAACAGGACTTTGACGCATACTTCATGCACATGGCGCTGCGCGAGGCCGAGAAGGCCGCCGCGGACGGCGAGGTGCCGACGGGCTGCGTGATCGTGGAGGAGCCCGAGGATCCCGCTGCGCCGCCGGCCGCGGTCCGCATCCTCGGCCGCGCGCACAACCAGACGGAGATGCTTTCGGACGCGACGGCGCACGCGGAGATGCTGGCCCTCTCGTCGGCGTTCGCCGCGCGGGGGAACTGGCGGCTCACGGGCACGCGCCTCTACGTGACGAAGGAGCCGTGCCCGATGTGCGCGGGCGCGATCGTGCTCGCGCGGATCGGCACCGTGGTGTGGGGCCTCGACGACCCGAAGCGCGGCGGCGTGACGACGTTCAACATCTTCGAGCATCCCGGCATCAACCACCATCCCGCGGTCGTGCGCGGCGTTCTCGAAGAACAATGCCGCGACGTGCTCGTGTCGTTTTTCCGCCAACGCCGCGCCGGATGTGGTATAATTCCCGCCTGCCAATGCAAAGAGAAAGAAGAATATGGCGGCTGAGCTGATAGATGGAAAGAAACTTGCGGCGGAGACGCGCGCGCAGATCGCGGCGGGCGTCGCCGCGCTGAAGGCGGAGAAGGGCGTGACGCCCGGTCTCGCGGTGATACTCGTGGGCGACAACCCGGCGAGCGTCTCGTACGTGACCGCGAAGGAAAAGGCCTGCGTCGAGGCGGGCATGAACTCGCACGAGATCCGGCTGTCCGCCGACGTCGCGGAGGCGGACCTCCTCGCCGAGATCGCGCGCCTCAACGCGGATCCGGCGATCCACGGCATTCTCGTGCAGTTGCCCCTCCCGAAGGGTTTCGACGAGCACAAGGTGATCGACGCGATCGCGCCGGAGAAGGACGTGGACGGCTTCACGCCGGTGAACGTGGGCAAGATGCTGATTGGCGAGGAATGTTTCCTGCCCTGCACGCCGCACGGCATCGTCAAGCTCATCGAGGTGACGGGCATGGACCTTGCTGGCAAGCACGCCGTCGTGATCGGCCGTTCGAACATCGTGGGCAAGCCCGTCGCGGTGCTGCTCGCGCGCCGGAACGTGAACGCGACGGTCACGCTCTGCCACACGGGCACGCCGGACGTGGGCGCGTTCACGCGGCAGGCCGACGTGGTCGTGGTCGCGGCCGGACATCCCAACACGCTGACGGGCGACATGCTCAAGCCGGGGGCGGTGGTGATCGACGTGGGCGTGAACCGCGTGCCGGACGCGACGAAGCCGAAGGGATATCGTCTCTGCGGCGACGCCGACTTCGCCTCCTGCTCGGCCGTGGCCGCCGCCATCACGCCCGTGCCGGGAGGGGTGGGTCCGATGACGATCACGATGCTTCTCTGGAACACGCTCGAAGCTGCACGGCGCGCCGCGAAATGAACCGCGTGACGTTCAATGCGTGGTTTTCCCTGTTCCGTCCGTGGAGCTACACGGCCACGTTCGTGCCGTTCCTCGTCGCCGCCGTCTTTTTCGGATCGGAGTCGGCGCATTGGGGACGCTGGGGGCTTGGCCTTGTGTGCGGGCTCTTCTTCCAGGCGACAGTCAATCTCCTCAACACCTGGGGCGACGAGCGCTCGGGCGTGGACGCCGTCCCCGGGGCTGTGCGCACCACGCCGCAGGTGCACGAGGGCCTCGTCTCCATGCGCGTGCTGTTCGTCGCGGCCGCGTGCTGTGCGTGTCTGGCGGGCTCGCTCGGCGTGGCGCTGTG
>JAFRNO010000230.1 GCA_017430155.1 Kiritimatiellia bacterium
CTCGCTCCGCCACGACCTCTTCCGCATCTATGACGGCGAGGACGGCGACAAGGCGTGGAAGACGGAGTTGCGCAAGTACATGGTCGACGACCTCAACGCGCTGTCCGAGTTCCGCCACTACTGCCAGCCGCTCGCCGGATCGACGGCGCAGAAGGAGCCCGGGCTCGTGATCCCGTTCTCCTCCTACATCCTGCACGGTTTCAACTTCTTCGGCGAGCCGCTCGTCGGCGGCGACTCCGCGCTCGACGCCACGTACTACGCCACGCACATCTCCTCGGCGGGCGTCCACTTCGAGGGCTACGACGACGATTCGCTCGCGAAGACGCCGACCGCCTACCTCGTGCCCGTCGGCGAGGACCGCATGCGGGCCGTCGGCGACCCCGACACGGTCCTCTCGTGGCGGATCGTGGACCAGACAATCCCCGCGCCGTACGCCATCGGCTCCACGCAGCTGGACGACCCCGACTGGACGCCGCTCTACGACGGCGCGACGGGCGGCAACGACCTCGGCGCGCGCATCCGCAAGCATCCGTCCTTCCGCGCCTACTATGACGACGAGGGCAAGGACCCGAGCGACGACTCGCTCGACTGCACGCGCCTCGTCGGCCGCTCCGCGTGGAACACGAAGTGGCTGCTGATCATCCCGGCCGGCTCGCTCGGCGCCGACCGAGAGGCCGCGCTCTCGGCGTTCATCAACGGCATCGACTCGAACCGCGACGGCAAGCTCGACTTCAAGGGCGTGACCGACATCAAGATCGGCCTCAAGACCTACTCCACGAGCGGGAATTGAGTTTAGTGGCTAGTGGCTGGAAAAGCGCAGAAAGGAAATCGATATGAAGGTTGCAAGATGCAATGTGGTACAGATGGCATTTGCCATCAGCTATTCACTATTCACTATTAATTATTCACTTGCGACTGAGCCGCCGGCCGCCGCCACGCCCTATACGTTCCTTGGGCGCGTGATGGACTCGACGCACGTCGCCTTCGACGGCGACCGCACGGCGACGATCGAGGTCTCAGACGAACAGGGCAATCTCCTTGTGCGCACGGCGACGTTCACCCGCGCCGACTCGCGCCGCAACTACGTGCTCGCCGTCCCCATGGCGACCGGCGCGGCAAACGGCTACGTCGTCCAGGACACCGCGCTCGAGATCGAAGTGACGGACGACCTCGGCAAGGTCTGGAGCGGCGTGGTGGTCGACGCGGCCGCCGGCGTGCCGGGCGGCGTGCGGGAGGTGGACATCGTCCTGGGCGAGGACGCGGACGGCGACGGAATCGACGACCAGCTCTACAAGCGGCTCAAGGCTGAGTGGGAGTGGAGCGAATATTGGAAGGCGGGCGAGACGTTCGACCCGACGAAGGACTACGACGGCGACGGCATATCCACCATTAACGAGGCGCTCGCCGGAACCAACCCGTACGATCCTGAAGACGCGCTCCGCATCACTGCGATCTCCCGCACGGGAGGGACGCGCTCCCGCGCGTCCGGCGCAGACTTGCTTTCCACTTCGGGAGGGTCGCAGCTTGCTGCGACCGCCCTCACCTTCGACGCCATCGGCGGACATGCCTACACGGTGGAGGAGGCGACCGACCTCGCGGCCAAGGACTGGAAGCCGTGCGCGTTCACGCTCCCCGGCTCGGACACGCCCGTGAACGTCCTTTCCGTCCCGTTCAGCGACGGTCCCGTTCCCCGTACCGTCTATCTGCTGCCCTCCAACGCCAGCAAGGCCTTTTTCCGCGTCCGCGCCGAATGACGCGCGTCCGCGATTTTTTGAACCGTAGAACCCCTAACAGAAACAAGGAGTCAAGATGAAGAGAAGAGAGTTCGTTGCGGGGGCGCTCGCGCTTCCGTTTCTCAGCGGATGTTGGAGCCTGGCCGACTCCGGTCGGATACCTCCGCGCCGTATCGGACCCAACCAGAGGGTGAACGTGGGCATCATCGGCTGCGGCGTGATCGCGAAGGGCACGAACGTGCCCGGCTTCCTGAAGGATCCCCGCTGCCGCGTGACCGTGGTGTGCGACATGGTGAAGGTCGCGCCCGGGTACTTTTACGGGGCGAAGCCGAAGGGTGCCGCGAAGTCGGACCTCTTCGAGGGCGACATCCAGTACAACTCCAAGGTGCCGCGCGACGTGTGCGGCTCCACGATCGTCAAGAACCTTGTCGACGCCCATTACGGCGACAAGGCCTGCCGCGAGGTGTTCGACTGGCGCGACGTGGTCGCCGACCCGATGATCGACGCCGTGTGCATCTGCACGCCTGACCACTGGCACGCCATCATCGCCATCGCCGCGATGAAGGCCGGCAAGCACGTGTTCTGCCAGAAGCCGATGTCGCTCTCGATCGCCGAGGGCAAGGCGATGGCGCGCGTGGCGAAGGAGACGGGCGTCACGTTCCAGACGGGCAACCAGGGGCGCAGCAACCCCAACTACATCTTCGCCGAGATGCTCGCGCTCAACGGCTACGGCGGCAAGATCACGGGCGGACTCGTCTCGATCCCCGGCGGCGACCACTGGGTGGGCCACGGACGCAGCGAGGAGCGCACTCCGCTCCCGAAGTGGATGAGCCCCGAGGCGTGGAACATGTGGCAGGGACCGGCGCAGCACTGGGAGAACAACGCGTTCATCCCGTCCATCCACGAGCCCACCTGCTGGCGCTTCAACAAGCGCTACGGGAACGGCATGGTGACCGACTTCGGCGCGCACGAGTTCGACGAGATCCAGCGCGGGCTCGGCACGGACCTCTCCGGCCCCGTCCGCGTGGAGAACGTCAAGAGCGACCTCCTCCCCGACGACCAGCGCACCGTGTTCAGCTGGGCGAAGACGTTCTCGTTCGATTTCGTCTACAAAAACGGCGTGCGCATCAACGTGGTGCAGATCGACAAGGAGCACGGCATCCCGCGCCAGACCGTGTGGCACACGGAGAAGGGCGACATCGGCGTGAAGGCCGGCAAGGTGGTGGTGCCCGACGAGCTGAAGAACTTCACGTGGAAGGACTTCAGGAAGACGGACACGTTCATCTACAAGCCGCAGGACGACCATTGGCACGAGGCCGACTTCCTCGACGGCATCCTCCAGGAACGGCAGTGCTGCGCGCCGTGCGAGGTGGGCCACCGCACCATCTCGATGGCGCATATGGCGAACGCCTGCATCCAGCTGCGTCTCGACAGCATCGGCTGGGATCCCGTGAAGGAGGTCTTCACCGGCCCGCACGCGGCCGAGGCGATGGCGAAGTGCTACGCGAGCGAATACCACAACGGCTGGACGCTCGGCGCTTAGTGGTTCGTGGTTATTAGAGCCAGTTGCAAAACCCCTTGGAGAAGTTTTCTATGGTTTTGAAATTACCTCATTAGTAAAGACATTGGAGAAATAAAGCAATGAGAAAGATCATTCCCATCCTTATCCTTGGCACCTTCTTCGTCGGTGGCTGCTGCAGTATGTGCATGGATGATTCCAAAACCGACGCGGAGGGCTTCACCTATCTCGACGGACAACAGGTTGCCGCCGACGCGCCGAGCGACTGGTACATCATCCGCTACGAGCAGCCATCGGTGGAACCGTACACCGACAGCCGGAAGGTCTTCCAGCGCTGGCTCTTCACCGAGGTGCGGCAGTTCAAGGACTCCGTCACGGTGGTGGAGGACGGCGTGCTGAAGACGCAGAAGCGCCGCATCCCCGGACGCAACTGGCGCAAGTGGCTCCGTCCCGGCGCGCGCAATGTGCGCATCAAGTTCGTGGGCGAGGACTACTCGCTCGCCGCCGACGGCCTCGCGCAGGCACCCGCCGGCTTCACCTCGCTCTTCAACGGCAAGGACCTCTCCGGCTGGCGCGGCTGCACGCGCGAGGAGAAGTTCAAC